>CAYUZM010001428.1:0-1502 GCA_964449665.1 uncultured Solibacteraceae bacterium | reverse complement strand
ACCCGCCTTTGCCCGCCTTCACCTGCGGCGAAATCTTCGAATGCCAGTACTGAAGGAAGCGCGCCACCTTGTCTTTCAAACATTCCGTGAGCGGCAACTCCTGCTTGCTCAACCCGGCATAGCGCGGGTCGTGCCCCGGATAGCGCTCATCATCGGCTGTCAGCTCGGGCGGCGGAATGTCGTAGCTGCGCCGCCAGATTTTCACCTGCGCCTCGCCGTACTTCTCCGCAGTCTCGGATTTATTCAGTCCCTGCAGAGCGCCATAGTGGCGCTCGTTCAACTGCCAGGCGCGGTGCACGGGCACCCACAGCAGGTCCATCTCATCGGTCACGAGGTAGAGCGTGCGAATGGCCCGTTTCAGCACGCTCGTGTAGGCGACGTCGAAGGTGAAGCCTTCCCGCTTCAACACCTGTCCGCCCTCGCGCGCCTCCTGAATGCCCTTCTCCGAAAGGTCCACGTCGGTCCAGCCCGTGAACCGGTTCTCCTTGTTCCAGACCGATTCGCCATGGCGAACCAAAACAAGTTTGTACATTACTGTTTGAAGGCCTTTCTGCCCGCGTAACGCGCCGCCGAGCCCAGCTCCTCTTCAATGCGCAGCAACTGGTTGTACTTCGCCAGGCGGTCCGTGCGGCTCGCCGAGCCGGTCTTGATTTGCCCGCAGTTAGTCGCCACGGCAAGATCGGCGATGAAGGAGTCTTCCGTTTCGCCCGAGCGGTGCGAGCTGATGCTCGTGTAGCCGGCGCGCGTGGCCATCTCGATGGCTTCCAGCGTCTCCGTGAGCGTACCGATCTGGTTCACCTTGATCAGAATCGAATTCGCGATGCCCTGCTCGATGCCCTTGGCCAGAATCGACGTGTTGGTCACGAACAGATCATCGCCGACGAGCTGAATCTTGTCGCCCAGCTTGTCGGTCATCAGCTTCCAGCCGGACCAATCGTTCTCCCCCATGCCGTCTTCAATTGAAACGATCGGGTACTTGTCCACCCACTCCGACCAGAACGCCACCATTTGCTCGGAGGTGCGCTGCGAACCGTCGCTCTTCTTGAACACATACTTCTTCGACTTCGGATCGTAGAACTCGCTCGCCGCCGGATCGAGGGCGATCGAGATCTGCTTGCCCGCTTTGTAGCCGGCCTTGGTGATCGCTTCGAGAATCGTCTCTAGCGCCTCTTCGTTCGACTTCAGGTTGGGCGCAAAGCCGCCCTCGTCGCCCACCGACGTCGAATAGCCGCGCTTCTTCAGCACGCCCTTCAACGTGTGGAATACCTCGGCACCCATGCGGATGGCTTCCTTAAACGATGCCGCTCCGTGCGGCGCAATCATGAACTCCTGCGGATCAACGCTGTTATCGGCGTGCGCGCCGCCATTGATGATGTTCATCAGCGGCGTCGGCAGGGTGTTCGCGTTCACGCCGCCCAGATAGCGGTACAGCGGCAGCCCCGTGGAATCGGCCGCCGCGCGAGCCACGGCGAGCGAAACGGCGAGAATGGCGTTGGCGCCCA
>CAYUZM010001427.1:0-1508 GCA_964449665.1 uncultured Solibacteraceae bacterium | reverse complement strand
TAGGCGGGTCATGGAATCTCCTGAGGCGGAGATCCTACCATCCCGGCCAAATCTGGGAGACGATCAGCGCTGATGGACGAGGCACGGGTGGCGCAGCTGCATCGGGAGGCCCAGGCCGGACGTTGGGACCTGACCGAAGCGGCGTTTGGCGAGACGCTCGAGCGAAGCGCGGCCAAGGCGTTCACGGGCCGGGCGCCCGCGGCCGGCGAACTCGATCGCTACGTGAAGTCGCTGCATCTGGCGGACCTGGCACTGGCGTGCGCGTGCGCCCGCGGCCACCACGGCGCGTGGGACCACTTCGTCGCGGAGTTCAGGCCCGCGCTCTATCGCGCGGCCGACGCGGTCAGCCCTCGCGGCGATGCGCGAGAAGTCGCCGATTCGCTGTATGCCGAGCTCTACGGACTGAAAGAGCGCGACGGCGAACGCCAGTCGCTGTTTCGCTACTTCCATGGCCGCAGCAGCCTGGCGACCTGGCTGCGGTCGCTGGTGGCCCAGCGCTACGTCGACGGCATTCGCCGCCGCAAGCGGCTAGTCGCGCTGCCCGAGGAGGGGTCTCCCGGGGCGATTCCCGCGGCGCTCCCGGCGCCCGATTCCGACCGGGCACGCCAGGCCGCGGCCATGAACGGCGCCCTCGGGCTGGCGCTGGCGGCACTGACACCGCGAGATCGGTTGCGGCTCGGCTGCTACTACGCGCGCGGCATGTCGCTCGCGCAAATTGGCCGCGTCATGGGCGGGCACGAAGCGACCGTGTCGCGGCAGCTGCTGCGCACGCGGCGCGAGATCCGCGCGGCGGTGGAAGCGCGGCTGCAGACCGACTACGGCTTCTCGGAGCCGGAAATCACCGAGTGCTTTGCCAGCCTGTCGGCCGACGCCGAAACCATTGACCTGACCGAATGGCTGCGTGGCGGCAACCCGCGCAAGAAAAAGGTGGTCATTCGTTCTATGCAGGGAGACCCGTCGTGACCGCCAAAGACAGCCGCGATCAGCTGCTGGACCATACGCTCAAGCACGGCTTGAGCTCGGCCGCCGCGTGGGGCCCGGAATCGGAGTGCCTTGACGCCGAGACGCTCGCGGCCTGGGCTTTCTGATCGAGGAGGCGCTGCGCGAGGCGGGCCTTGAGGCTCACGAAATCGGCCTCGGCCGCCTTCATCTGCCATTCGGCGTCGAGGGCCTGCCGTTCCACCTCGGGGTTCCGCATCTCGAGGATCACGGTCTCGGGCGTCACGGTCGCGCCCGCCTTCACGACGAGCCGCTCGACGACGCCGTCCGTCACGGCCGAGATGAACCGGACGTCCTCGGGCACGAGCGTTCCGGTACCGCGCACTTCACGCAGCATCGGGCCGCGCTTGACCGTGTCGGTCCAGACCGAGCCCTTTTCTACCGTTGGGGCTGCGGGGGAGAGCCGGGAGAGCCCGTAGGCGGTGCCGGCCACCAGGAGGACGGCGATCGCACCCAGGAAGATGCGCTGCTTCGTCCGGTTCCGTTTCTCGCGGGGACTGTCCACGAGG
>CAYUZM010001426.1:0-1508 GCA_964449665.1 uncultured Solibacteraceae bacterium | reverse complement strand
CGTTCAAATGGCAGGACGCCTGGATCGGAATAACGCTCGGTCCGCTTATGGAGGAAGCCGTATTTCGCGGGTACCTCTTCGGCTTGGCCGAGTGGGGGCTTCGTAAGCGAATCCCAAGCGCAAGTTGGATCGTGGGTATCGCGATAGCGGCGGTATTCGCGCTCTGCCATCTTCTGAAAGCAGGCATCACGGGCCTGCAAATTGGCGTCATTTTCGTGATGGGGGTCGTCTACGCCTGGCTCAGGATCAGGTCGAATTCCACGACATCACCGTTCCTCGCGCACGCCGCCTACAACGCCATCATTTTCGCCGCAGCAGCGCTGCTCGCGTGAAGTAGATTCCAACACCATTTCAGAACTTAGGGAGCCTTCGGGTTCCCCCTTTTATTTTCGGGAGAACTCAATGATTCGATCCACGGAAGACTTTCGAAGTCTGCTGAAGGCGGCTCGCCGGGCCGGTACTCCGCTGATCGCCGTTAGAACGGCCGATCCGGCCAGTGCGATGGCTCAGGTTTCGGGAAGCGTGTGTGCCAAGACCGAAGTACCTGTGTTCGCCTGGGACATCATGGGCGGCATCGCTGCACGCAACAAGGCAGCCAAAGACGCTGCCGCTCACGTGTTCGGCGAGAAGGCCGCTGCTGCTGGTCCAGCGGATGCACTGCTGGCGCTTCAGAAGGGTGCTGCGGCGAAACAGTTTGCGGACGCCGTTGTATTCTTCAACAACCCACAACGCATCTGGGAGCAGATAGATATCGTGCAGGGCGTCTGGAATCTTCGTGACGTATTCAAGGTGGGCGGCCAAATGTTGGTGCTGGTGACGACTCCCGGCTCGGTCCTCCCAGTTGAGTTGCAGAACGACGTGATGGTTGTTGATGAACCGCTTCCGTCGGCGGACGACCTGCGCGGGATCATCCCCGGCATGTTTGAGTCAGCCGAACTGGCTCCCCCTGACCCGTCTGTCGTGGATCAAGCTGTGGATGCTCTGGTGGGACTCGCGGCTTTTCCGGCGGAGCAAGCGTTGGCGATGTCGCTGTCGAAAAAGGGTCTAGATGTCGAGCGTCTATGGGAGCGAAAGCGCCAGGCTGTGGAACAGGCGCCGGGCTTGACCATTTGGCGCGGCGGCGAAACGTTTGCAGATATCGGCGGTTGCGACAACATCAAGAGGTTTCTTCGGGCTGTGCTCACGGGGCAGGAATCTCCCCGCGTCGTCGTGTTTGTTGACGAGATCGAGAAGGCATTCGCCGGCACTGGCACGGACACGTCGGGCGTCAAGACCGAGATGACTGGAACGATGCTTGGCTGGATGCAGGATCGGGGCGCGGACGGAATCATCGCCATCGGCCCTCCGGGTGCGGCAAAGTCGATGATCGCGAAAGCTGCGGGCAACACTGCCAGTATTCCGACCGTCGCGTTTGATCTTTCGGCGATGCAAAGCTCGCTCGTGGGCGGCTCAGGTGAACGCCTCCGTGCAGCGCTTCAAGTCGTGGACGCGATTTCACAGGGAAAGAG
>CAYUZM010001425.1:0-1509 GCA_964449665.1 uncultured Solibacteraceae bacterium | reverse complement strand
TGTTCAGCAATCCGCGGCTCCCCGCGTGCTATAGTTTTACTTGGGCGTTTCTCCGGGTGGAACTTATCCCGCGTGTTGAGGAGAGTGTGATGCGCAAGATGATGTTGGCCGTTGTGGCGGCCGTGTCGATCGCGGCTGCGACTGTCGCTGTGCCGAAAAATGCCGAGGCTGGCTGCCGCGGCTGCTGGGTTGGAGCCGGTGTTGCCGCCGGGGTGCTTGCCGGTGCTGCGGTCGCGAATGCGGGTTATTATGGCGGCTACGCTCCGGCCTATTACGGCGGCTACACTCCGGCCTATTATGGCTACCGTCCGTATTACGCGCCGCGCTATTATGGGTATTATGCGCCGCGCTACTACGCGCCGCGTTACTATGCGCCCCGTTATTACGGTTACGGTTATGGCTATCGTCCGTACCGCTACGGGTATCGGTGGTAGGTTCTGGCCTCCGGAGGCGTTCCGCTTGGGCGTCTTCGACAATGCGTTGCAACCGACGACCGCTTTCGCGGTTATAGATTTCGTTCACCCAGGAGAGGAAATCCCTATGCGTAGGCTGATGATGATTGCGGTCGCTGCTGCCGGCCTTGCGGTTGCGGCGCTTGCTATGCCGACCAGCGCCGAAGCCCGGTTTGATTCCGGACTGACCGTGCCGGATGCGACCACTGCGCAACCGGTGCAGTATTATTACGGCTATCGCCGTCGCTATTACGCGCCGCGCTACTACGCACCGCGCTACTACGCGCCGCGTTATTATGCGCCGCGTTATTACGCGCCGCGCCGCTATTACTACTAAAGGCATCGGCGGCGGGCATCGCGCAGCGTCCGCCGGCCTTGACTGCAGACGTTGAGGGGTGGCCAAGCGTTGCTTGGCCACCCCTCACGCTTTTGTCGTTATCCCTTCAGTCTCAGATAATCGAGCTTCGCCAGCGGCACGCCCTTGTGGCGCAGGATGTCGTAGGCGGTCGTAACGTGGAAGAAGAAGTTCGGCAGCGCGAAGGTGAGCAGATATGACGCGCCGGTGAAGACCGGGTTGAAGTCGCGCAGCTTCAGCTCGATGCGCTTGGTATCGGTGCCGTCGAGCTGCGTCTCCGGAATTGAGCCGATGTAAGCTGCGGTGCGCTCGACGCGCGACAGAAGCTCGGTGAAGGTTTTCTCGTTATCCTCCATCTTCGGTGCGGCGACGCCACTGAGCCGCTCCAGGGCCAACTTGGAGGTGTCGCTTGTGCGCTGGATCTGGCCGGCGAGCGTCATCATATCCGGTGCAAGCCTGGCCTCGACATAGGATGCGGGGTCGGCGCCGGTCTCGCGAGCATGCGCCTCACCTTTGCGCAGGATGTGGGTGAGGGTGTCGAGCCCGTGCAGGAAGACGGGGGCGGAGGCCTGATGCATCGAAATGGACATGGGTCGCCTTTTGCGGTTTGCGATCTGGGAATTCACCCATGTAGGATGGGCTGAGCGTTTGCGCAGCCCACCATCGCTACCACATCCGACCGTCCGCCTGGGCGCTACGCGC
>CAYUZM010001424.1:0-1512 GCA_964449665.1 uncultured Solibacteraceae bacterium | reverse complement strand
CACGTCCACGCTTGCCCCGACGCCCCAATCCCACGCGCCCGCAAGATCCGTTGCGGCGGCTCGGCGATGAAACCCGCCGGCGCTACACCGCACGAATGCGCCTCAATCACATCCGAACCATAGGCCCGCGCAAACGCCTCGGCCAGTTGCGAACGAATACAGTTGCCCAAACAAACGAACAACACGCGCCGCTTCACCGAAGGCGGCGCTGCCCGTTGCGCGGCCAGATGGACGGCTTCCGGCGGCTTAAGCCGGGACATGCGATGCCTTCTCCAGAAACATGCGCTGCAATCCCCGGTCGCGCGTCAGCTCGGGATGAAAGGTCGCAATGAGAATCCGGTCCTGTTCCACAAGCACCGGATCACTCTCGTATCGCGCCAGCACGCGCACCGCGCTTCCCGTGCGCCGGATAATCGGCGCGCGAATAAACACCGCTTCCATCGGTTCGCCCGACTCCAACGCAAGCTTTACCACCGTGCTGTACACCTGCCGCCCATAAGCGTTGCGTTCGACGTCGATATCCACCAGCCCCAGCGAATCCTGCTCCGGATTGCTCACGCGGTTGGCAAGCAGAATCGCCCCCGCGCACGTCGCAAACACCGGCTTCGTCGAACACGCTGCGCGAAGAGGCTCCCACAAGCCCTCTTCGCGCAGCAGTTTCAACATCGTCGTGCTTTCGCCTCCCGGCAGGACAAGCGCGTCCGCCGCCGCCAGGTCCGCCGCCGTCCGCGCTTCCATCACGTCCGCGCCCGCCTCGGCAAAGGCTTTCGCGTGCGCTGCAAAATCGCCTTGAATGGCGAGTATGCCCAGTTTCATGCGCCCTACCAGCCGCGCGTCGCCATCAGGTCGGTCTCTTCCAACTGGCGAATGTCCAGTCCCGGCATACCGTCCGGCAACTCCTCGGAAGCTTCCAGCACCTTCACCGGATCCTTGTAATAGGTGGTCGCCTTCACAATCGCCTTCGCAAACGCCGCCGGATCGGGGCTCTTGAAAATGCCCGAGCCCACGAACTCCGATTCCGCTCCCAGGTGCATCACCAGCGCCGCGTCGGCCGGCGTCGCCACACCTCCCGCCGAGAAGTTCGGCACCGGCAACTTGCCGTGCTCATGGATATACAGCATCAATTCCAGCGGCGCTTGATGCTTCTTCGATTCCTCCGTCAACTCGTCAATCGAGTAGGCGCGGATCGCCCGCATCTCTTTCACGATCGTGCGCATGTGCCGCACCGCTTCCACGATGTTTCCCGATCCCGCTTCACCCTTCGTGCGAATCATCGCCGCGCCTTCTGCAATCCGCCGCAACGCCTCGCCCAGATTGCGCGCGCCGCACACGAACGGCACCCGGAAGTCGTGCTTCCAGATATGGTGTTCATCATCAGCCGGCGTCAGCACTTCGCTCTCGTCGATGTAGTCCACCTCAAGCGATTCCAGCACCCGCGCTTCCATGAAATGCCCGATCCGCGCCTTCGCCATCCCCGGAATGGAAACCGTCTTCTGAATCTCGCGAATCTTT
>CAYUZM010001423.1:0-1512 GCA_964449665.1 uncultured Solibacteraceae bacterium | reverse complement strand
CACGGCACTGGCTGGATCTGGTTCGTTACGCCGACTCGGGCGGGTTCGAATACGACCGCGACTTCAAGCAGATCTGGCGGTATCGCGATTGGGTGGTGGGCGCGTTCAACGCAAACATGCCGTACGACCGTTTCTTAAAGCTGCAACTGGCGGGCGACGAATACGAGCCGGGCAATGCGGAGGCGATGATCGCGACCGGTTTCCTGCGATTGGGACCGGAGAACAACATCAAGACCGAGCAGACGCGCATGGATGAGTCTGACGACATCGTCTCGACCACTTCGTTGTCGTTTCTGGGAATGACGCTCGGTTGCGCGAGATGCCACAACCACAAGTTCGATCCGATTCCGCAGAAGGATTATTACCGCATTCAGTCTGTGTTCTATTCGACGCGGCCGCGCGAGTTTCCGCTGGTGAACCAGAGCGAAGTGGAGAAGCACAAGGCGGAGTTGAAGCGGATCGATGAGTTGGTGAAACCGCTTTCGCAACGCCGAGAGGCGCTTGAGAAGCCCTACCGCGACCAGATTTTTGCTGAGAAGGTGGCGAAGCTGCCGGAGTATATGCAATTGGCCTGGAAGACGCCGGCAGAAAAGCGCACCGACGGCCAGCGGCTGAACGCGCGGCAGATTGAACGGACGTTGCAGATTGAAGAGTCCGAAATTCTGGGGCGCATGAGCGCAGCCGATCTTTCGGCACACAAAGAGGTGGTGAGCGCGGTGGAGGCGCTGCGGAAGCAGCGTCCGGCCGAGTACGAAACGGCGATGACGATTGGCGAAGAAGGGCGAGTGCCCTTGCCGAGCTACTTCCTGCACCGCGGCTCGCCGGGAAGCAAGGGGTCGGAGATGAAGCCGGGCGTGCTGACGGTGGCCGCCGCAGGGGAGCCCGAGTTCCCTGCCCCGCCGCAATCGGCTTCCACCAGCTACCGGCGGCGCGGATTTGCCGATTGGGTGGCCGCGGCGGAGAACCCGCTGACGGCGCGCGTGATGGTGAACCGGATCTGGCAGCACCATTTCGGCGATGGAATTGTGGCCACGCCTTCCAACTTTGGCAAGACGGGGATGCGGCCTTCGAACCAGCCTTTACTGGATTGGCTGGCAACCGAGTTCGTGGCTTCGGGCTGGGACATGAAACGCATGCACCGCCTGATGCTGACCTCGGAAGCGTACCGTATGGCGAGCGACGACATCGAGTCGAACCTGAAAACCGATCCGCGCAATCGGGCGCTCTGGCGGATGCCGAGGCAGCGGCTGGAGGCCGAGGCGATTCGCGACTCGATTTTCGCCGTGGCAGGCACGTTGGACCTGAAGGCGGGCGGGCCCGCCGTGCTTCCGTTTGTCGACCCGGCGCTCTTCCAAGGAAGTTCGAAGCGTACCTGGAACGGCAAGCCGGAAGACGACCGCAGCACCTGGCGGCGGTCGCTCTATGTGTTCAAGAAGCGCAGCATCCGGTATCCGCTCTTCGAATCGTTCGATCAGCCGGTGGCAAAGGTTGTCAAGCGCGGCAAGGGTGGAT
>CAYUZM010001422.1:0-1512 GCA_964449665.1 uncultured Solibacteraceae bacterium | reverse complement strand
ACCAGGAAGGACCCGGTCGCCGGTCAGTGAGGAGGGGTCTTCGGGGCGGGCCGTTGGGGCTCCGATTCTCTGGAGCTAAGTGTCCGCCGGGGCTGTGAACCGGAGGTACGGCGGGCACTGGCGCTGCACTTGGACGGGCAGCGATGGACGGCCGACTGGAAGCAACTCAATAGGGGTGCCTGCCAGGCCGCCGGAGTGGCTGCGGCCTTGAGCGCGCACGGATGGAGCGCTACTGAGACCGTGACCAACACATGCCCCTTTATTCCACTTGCCGGAAGATCTTGGGACTCGTATCTGTCTACGCTGAGTGCCGAGCATCGCTATAACTTCCATCGAAAGTGGAAACGGCTCAACCGGGACTTTAAGGTGCAATTCGATCAAGTGCGGACACGTCAGGGATGCCGGGAGTCCGTGGGAATGCTGATTGCGTTCCACAATCTTCGCTGGAGCGGCCGCGGAGGATCGGACGCCTTCCATACCTCTGGCTTGGTCGAGTTTCACCGGGAACTAAGCCAGTTGACGCTGGACCGCGACTGGTTGCGGTTCTACGTTCTTCGATTGGACGGACGGCCCGCCGCATGTTTGTACGGCTTTCTCTATCGCCGCACCTTCTATTTCTACCAATCGGCCTTCGATGTCACTTTCGAAAAATACAGCGTCGGCCTCGTCACGATGGGACTCGCCATCAAGAGCGCAATCGAAGCGGGTGCCGAAGAATACGACCTGCTGCACGGCAACGAGGCGTACAAGGCGCACTGGAGCCACGACAACCGCGAGCTCGCCCGGATGGAAATGTTCCCACCGGGAAGCTTGGGCTGGATCTGCCGGTCATCGGTCAGGCTGGAGCACGGCGCGCGAAGACTCGCGAGACGCCTGCTCCCCGAAAGTGTCCTCGCATGATTCGAAGCTGGATCAAAGCCGGAGCCGCTCAAGTGATGACTCGCACGGGCCTGGCGAGGTTGACCGGTTTGCTGCCCGCGGCCAAAGCAGTTCCGCTAGTGATCGGGTATCACCGCGTGGTGGAGGATTTCGACGAAAGTGCTCGGACTTCCAGCCCTTCCATGCTGGTGAGCCGCGAAATGCTGGAACAGCATTTGGATTGGATCGGCCGCCGGTTCCGGTTCGTCTCGCTAGATGAATTGGGGACGTGGCTAGAAACTGGCGGCGGCAAGGACGACCCGGTGGCGGCCATCACGTTTGACGACGGCTACCGCGATTTTTACGATCACGCATTACCGGTGCTGCAACGCAAGGGCATTCCCGCGGCTGTCTTTGTGGTTACGGATCTGGTGGGTACCAAACGCGTGCAGATCCACGACAAGCTTTATCTGCTGCTCACCCGGCAGTCTAAACGCAACCCGGCTACCAGCCCTTATCGGGCCACGCGTGCCCTGATTGATACCTTGCCGCAGGCGGAGATCGAAAAGGTAATTCAGGCATTAGAATCCGAGTACCCGGTCCCGGAGGAAACGTACCGGCCCTTTTACTCGCTGACTTGGGAAACGTTGGGGA
>CAYUZM010001421.1:0-1513 GCA_964449665.1 uncultured Solibacteraceae bacterium | reverse complement strand
GAGGGTGATCTGAATTTTGTGTAAACGGCGTTCTCGCTCAGAATAGGGAGAACGCAATGGAAGAGCGAACGAAGCTGGAAGCGGCTTTGGACGAGCTGCTGGTGGGCAAGAGCCCGGAAGAGATCGCCGGTCCTGGCGGGCTGCTGAAGCAGCTAACCAAGGCGCTGCTGGAGCGGGCGATGAACGCCGAGCTGACGCACCATCTGGGCTACGAGAAGCATGAGCCGGAAGGACGCGGCAGCGGCAACGCCCGGAACGGGAAGAGCCGCAAGAATGTGCAAGGCGACTTTGGCAGCGTGGAGATCGCCGTGCCCCGGGACCGCAACGGAAGCTTTGAACCACAGATCCTGCCCAAACACGAGCGGCGGTTCACGGGTTTCGACGACAAGATCATTTCCATGTACGCGCGGGGGATGTCGACGCGAGACATTCAGGCTCATCTGCAGGAGATCTACGGGGTCGAAGTGAGCCCTGGCTTGGTGAGCGAAGTCACCGATGCGGTGATGGAGGACGTGCGGGCCTGGCAGAGCCGTCCGCTGGAGCCGCTGTACATGATCCTGTACCTGGATGCGTTGATGGTGAAGATGAGGCACGAGGGGCGGGTGGAGAACCGCGCGGTGTTTGTGTCGATCGGAGTGACACAAGAAGGGCTGAAGGAGGTGCTCGGTTTGTGGACCAGCGCAACGGAAGGCGCCAAGCTGTGGATGCAGATTCTGACCGAGATCCGCAACCGCGGCGTGCAGGACATTCTGATTGCCTGCGTGGATGGACTGAAGGGCTTTCCGGAAGCGATCCAGAACGTATATCCGAAGACAGAGGTGCAGTTGTGCATCGTCCACATGGTGCGCAACAGCCTGGCGTATGTGAACTGGAAAGAGCGCAAGCTGGTGGCTGCGGATCTGAAGCTGATTTACCGTGCGGCGACGGCGGAAGAGGCCGAGCAGCGGCTGTGCGAGTTCGAAGCCAAGTGGGATGCCAAGTATGCCACGATCGGGAAGATGTGGCGGCGGCACTGGGCGGGGATCAGCCCGTTTTTCGCCTATCCGGAGGAGATCCGGAGGTCGATTTACACGACCAATGTGGTGGAGTCGCTGCACATGACGCTGCGCAAGGTGATCAAGACGCGGGCGTCGTTTCCGAGTGAAGAGTCGGCGCTAAAGCTGTTGTATCTGGCACTGAAGAATATCGCACAGCGGTGGCAGGCGTCGCGAGATTGGAAGACGGCGCTGAATCACTTCATGCTGCGCTACGGCGACCGGATCGAGGCAGCGTTGCAGAGGCCCAGCCGGTAGGCGAACGGTGGAGCAACCGCCCTTCGGCCTGAGGAGCTTCGATAAGGCAAACGGCGGCCGCCGTCAAGGCAACCCTGCGGGCGTGCTTCGCACGGCCTTGACTGCAACCGCCGCTTGCCCTCAGAATCTGGGATCAGGCCGAAGGACGGAACCAAAGGACGCGCCAGAACAACGGCGCATAACAGGGCGGACGCTACTTACACAAAATCGCGGACACTACC
>CAYUZM010001420.1:0-1514 GCA_964449665.1 uncultured Solibacteraceae bacterium | reverse complement strand
GTTGTACTTCGAGCCGCTCACGCTGGAAGAAGTTCTCAACATCGCCGATACCGAGAAGCCCGACGGCCTCATCGTGCAGTTCGGCGGGCAGACGCCTCTGAACCTGGCGCTTCCGCTGAAGAAGCTTGGTGTGCCGATCATCGGTACCGATCCCGAATCGATCGATCTCGCCGAAGACCGCAAACTGTTCGGCAAGCTGCTCGACGATTTGCAAATTCCTTCGCCTCCCAACGGAACCGCGACGAGCGTGGATGAAGCGCTGGCAGTTGCCCGCAGGCTGGGCTTCCCGGTGCTGGTGCGGCCCAGTTACGTGCTCGGCGGGCGCGCAATGGTGATCGCATACGACGAAGACTCGGTGCGGCGCTACATGCAGGAGGCGGTGGTCTTCTCGCAAGACCGCCCCGTGCTGATCGACCGGTTCCTGGAAGACGCCGTGGAAGTCGACGTCGATTGTCTCTCCGATGGCGACGACGTGCTGATCGCGGGCATCATGGAGCACATTGAAGAGGCCGGCGTGCATTCCGGCGACAGTTCCTGCGTGCTGCCTGCCTATGGCATCGCCCAACGCGAACTGGAGACGATTCAGAACTACACTGTGCAACTGGCGCGCGCGCTAAAGGTGATCGGGCTGATGAACGTGCAGTACGCGATCAAGGACAACAAAGTGTTTGTGCTTGAAGTGAACCCGCGCGCATCGCGCACCGTGCCTTATGTGAGCAAGGCTACGGGCGTGCCGCTGCCGAAGGTGGCCGTGGGCTTGATGTTGGGCAAGAAGTTGAAGGACCTCACGCACCTCACGTTGGGACAAACGTCGGGTGTGTTGTCGGTGGACAAGTTCTTTGTGAAGTCGCCCGTGTTTCCGTTCAATAAGTTTCCCGGTGTCGATCCCGCGCTCGGACCGGAAATTCGCTCGACCGGCGAGGTGATGGGCGTGGGCGAGAACTTCGGCGAAGCATTCGCCAAGGCGCAGTTGGGCGCCGGGACGCCGATGCCCGCCAGCGGGACCGTGTTCTTCAGCGTGAACGACAAACACAAGGCCGTGGCCGTCGATCTGGCCCGCCAGTTTGCCTCGCTTGGCTACGAGCTGGCCGCCACGCGCGGCACCGCGGCGGCGTTCACCGCGGCCGGGTTGAAGTGCAAGACCGTATTCAAGGTAAACGAGGGCCGGCCCAACGCGGTCGATCTCATTAAGGGCGGCGGGGCGCAGTTGGTGATCTACACCTCCACGGGCGCTCACTCGTTCAGCGACGAAAAAATCATTCGTCGCACGGCGGTGTTCTACCGCGTGCCCTGCATCACAACGCTCAGCGGAGCGCGTGCCGCCGCGCAAGCCGCCGTCTCGCTGCAGAAAGACCCGATTCGCGTGTGGAGCCTGCAAGAGATCCACGCGGACAAGAAGGCTACCGCCTAATTCACTGGCCGTGACGCGCGAGTAGTTCCCAGCGCTCGCCGAAGAAACCGCCCAGCACGATCTTGCCCGGATAGCGGTCGCCGGGCGGCGTGGTGGTGTCGAC
>CAYUZM010001419.1:0-1514 GCA_964449665.1 uncultured Solibacteraceae bacterium | reverse complement strand
GTCCTGCTGCGGCTGCGCGGCGATGGAATCGATGATCAAGAAGCGCGGTGAACGATCTACGGCGTTCACGAACTGCACCAGGTCGGCGTAGTTCCCTTCATAGTTCGCCGTGATGGTCATCATCGAAAAGACGTCGCTGCCGTCGATCGGATCGATCGTGAAGCTGTGCTCACGCGGCGTAACACCCGCCTGCTTGGCCATGGAGCCGATCTCGGTGAGAATCGTCGACGACGCCGTGCGCCGGTCCATGAAATATCCGGTGACAAACTTCTCCTGCTCCTGCCGCGCCGTCTGCACCTTCTTCACCGTGGTGCGCGTCTGGTCGAGCATGAGGCGGGCACGCTGAATCTGCCCGCGCGTCTGCGCCAGCGCGGCGTCCAGTTCGGCGGCTGAACCGCCGGGCGGGAAGAAGTAAAAGTAGCCGGCAATCAGATTCAACGCAGCCAGCACTCCCAGCGCGATTTTGATCTTTTCGCGCGGATCGCCGCCGTTGGATTTCGCCAATGCCTTAAAACGCGGGAGCATAGTTTGCGGTCACCCTATAACGGAAAAGAGGCTCCGATTGCGACGGCGGCAGCCAACTGCTGACGGCCGTGGCGCCAAAGCGCGGCGAGCCTTCCAGCCGCATCACCATATCGACGACGGGCTCGGCGGTCTGTGCGCCGACCACCATATCGAGCAAAATCTGGTTCTTCGTGTTCACCTGCGGGCGCACGCTGATCAACCTGACGTTGTGCGGCAGCACCTTCTCCAGGTCGTTGAAAATCCCCGTCCACGAAATGCCCTTGCGCAGGAGCAGTTCGTTGTAGAACAGGCTGTGTTCGAGCGACTGCGCGTTGGCGGGCATGCGCAACTCGCCATCGTACTTGGCCTGCTCGGCACCCATGGCCGCCAACTGCCGCTGCGCGTTCTGTAGCGCCTCGCGGGTGGCCGTGGCTTCGCTTCGCTGAATCCAGGTCATCGTGGCTAGGTAGAGGAACAGCCCGGCTAATGCGGCCCCGGCGGCCCAACCGGCGACAATCACCGGACGGTCGCGGCGGAACGGCTCGCTGGCCAGATTGATGGGAATGGCTCCGGGCACTTTAGTTCACTCCATTCGCCTGCAGGTAACCGTAAAGGCCCGCGTTGGTCGCATCGGGCGCGCCGATGGCCGAACGTAGCGGCTCCACGGCCAACTGCATGTCGGCGGCGCAGGCTTCCGCCATCGGCTGCGCCAGCGGTCCAAAACCGCACAGCAGCAAGCGTTCCGGCCGCTTCGGCAACTCATCTTCAGCGTACGCCATCGTCGGATACAAAACGCCCATCACTTCATCGAGTGTCGGGTCGCCCAACTCCATGCAGCGCAGCAGCCGGAGCCGCGCGCCTTCGCTGACACTTACCGTTAACACGCGCCCGCTCAGCTTGGCGGCGATCACCAGCGGATCACTGGCCACCAGATCCATCGACGCCAGCGTCGACGTGGTCACAAACCCCGGCTGAAATCCGGCGGCGCGGAACGCGGCCTCATAGCGCGC
>CAYUZM010001418.1:0-1514 GCA_964449665.1 uncultured Solibacteraceae bacterium | reverse complement strand
GGTCGCAATCTGCCGCAACCGGCCTTCGTCGCCCACCACGGTGGCCGGCAGTTTCGGATCGACACGCAAGATGAACCGCAACCCCGCCGCCTCGGCGCCCACCTCCACCATCTGCGCCACGTCGGCCGCCAGTTGCGCGGGCGAAAATCTCTCCAGCACCTGCGGCAACGCGCCCATGCGCAAACGCGCCAGGTCAAGAACGTCGTTAATCACACCCAGTAAACTCTGCACCGCGTTGCGCACCGCATTCGCATGCTCACGCTGGTCTTCCCGCAAGGGCGAACGCAGCAGCAGTTCGGTAAAGCCCAACGCCGCATGCATCGGCGTGCGAATCTCATGGCTCATCACGGCCATGAAGTCGCTCTTGGCGCGCGAGGCTTTGCGCGCCTTCTCCAAGGCCCGCCTCGTCCGCGATTGCGCCCTGCGCAGCAGCAACAGCAAGACAAGCATCGTAATCACGGCCACCAGCGAGCCCGCAAATCCGATCAGATAGTACCGGCGCTCATAATCGGCCTTGGCCGCCGACAACATCACTTCGCTGCTGCGCGAGGCAAGCAGCGGATAGCGCACCGCAATCTGTGCCAGCGCGCCGTCCCGCACCATCTCTTCAATGCTGGCCCGCAGCCGGTCCACCAGCGCTTTCTTGCCAGGCATGGACATCATGCTGAGGTCCATGCGCATCGCCGGATGCGGCACCTGGCGCAGCGCCGTCTTCTCGCAACCCTCCGGCCTCTGCAACAGCAACCGCTGCGCGTCGTTGGAGTCCACCAGCGCCGCGTCGGCCTGCCCGCCACATACTTCAATCAGCCGGTCGGTCGCCGAATTGCGCGTCCCCAACACCGCCCCCGGCAATGTGCTCCACGCCATCCGCCCCGACGGCGGAAACTCGGAGAACAGCACCACCCGTCCCTTCGTATCCGACGGCAGGTGAATCGGCGAGCTGGTCCGCACCATCAGGATGTAGTCGGCCACCCACCCCGGCCGGCCAATATAAAACCGCCCGTACCGCCCCGGTGACGGATTCGCCGCCGCCCACCCGTCCACCCGCCCCAACCCCCGCGCATCGTCCATCCGCCGTGGATACATCAGCCAGCGCAGTTCGATGTCGGCGCGCCGCGCCGCTTCGTTCAGCACCTCTACGTAGAAGCCCTGCGGCTTGCCTTGCGGATCCGCAAACGCGGCCGGTTCGCCGGGAGATGCCCCCATGCGAACTACCTGTGTAGCGGCAACTGCGGGTCCTCCCCAACAGATCGCGGCCAGCCCCGCGGCGCATTGAATCCACCAGCGCATTCCTAAATTACCCGTACCTACTCCAGCGAAGGCGGTCCGCCTTAGTCGTCCGCTCAGCGGGGAACTGGCTGCGCGTACTTTCTCTTATCGTAATATATACGTTGATTCTACAGGCCAATTGGCGGACTTAATGCAAGCCGCCCCCGGACGCCGCCGCGCCTCCCACCATCCAACGCGCCAGCCACCCGTGCCATTCCTGATAAAAATACCGGTTATTCTCGCCC
>CAYUZM010001417.1:420-1516 GCA_964449665.1 uncultured Solibacteraceae bacterium | reverse complement strand
CCAATCGGAATGCGCCGTAACGAGGCCGAGGCCGCGTTTGCCTAACGGGGCGTACTTCACGGCATCGACCAGCGCCTTGGCCTGCTCGGCCGATTCGACAGTGGGGTTCATAATGCCGAGCGCACCAGCATCCATGGCGCGCGCGATGAAGTGATACATCGTTTGTGGAATGCGCACAAAGGGCGCGACGGTGGTGGCCTTAAACCAGCCGATGAGATTGGCTACGGTTTCGTTGTCGAAGCCGGAGTGTTCCATGTCGATGAGCACGAAGTCGGCACCGGCGTTGCCGACCATTTGGGCGACGCCGCGCGACTGGAACTCCCACACCATGTGGCCGATGGGGACACGTCCCTCGGCGATTACCTGTTGCAGACGGTTTGGTTTCATTGTGGAGCGCCTAGCCTACCTTGACCCAAGCGCGCTTCTCGCCGCTGTCCATGACGGCTTCAATACACTTCATGCCCCAGGCTCCGTCGGCGAAGGTGGGGTAGTCGATGGGGGCCTTCGGATCGGCGACGCGGCGGTAGAAGCGGCGGTAGAGTTGCTTGTGGGCGTCGTCGTAACCTTCGCTGTGGCCGCCGGGCAGGTCGGCGAACGCGGCGGCGGCAGGGTACATCAGCGAGGGATCTTTGACCATGATCTGGTTGGGCGAATTGCGGTGGCCGATCCAGAGCTGGTCGGGCGATTCCTGGTTCCACATGACGCCGCACTTGGTGCCGAAGATCTCGATCTGGAAACGGTTCTTGCAGCCGGCCGACATCTGGCTGACGGTGTAGGCGCCGCGGGCGCGGTCGCCCAGGCGGACCAGAACGCTGGCGAAATCCTCGGTGGTGATGGGGATCTCCTGGTAGTCTTCGGGCTTGAGCATCTTTCCCGTGAAGGTCTCCACTTCGCCTTTCGGCTTTTTGCGGGTCTTGTGGAAGATGGCGGTGTCTGCGCAGACCTCGGTAATGCGCTGGCCGGTGAGGTGCTGGATCATGTCCATCCAGTGCGAGCCGATGTCGCCGACCGCGTCTGAGCGGCCCTGTCCGGCGGCTTCGCTGCTCCCAGTGTAGTCGGTGCCGTCAATCACGTGATTACTGTACTCGGCAGACAC
>CAYUZM010001417.1:0-410 GCA_964449665.1 uncultured Solibacteraceae bacterium | reverse complement strand
GGACGGGCACTTGCCCCAATTGGCCGGGGGGGATGATCTGGCGGATCTGCTGGGGCAAGGGTTAGTAGCGGAGTTTGTGGTTGACGGCATTGGCGACGCCGGTTTGCTCGGCGAGCTTCACCATTTCGGCGGCTTCGGCGGAGGTGGTGGCGACGGGCTTTTCGCACAACACGGCGCGGCCGGCCTTCATAGCGGCAATGGACATGGGCGCGTGCAGGGCGTTGGGGGTGAGCACGTGGACGGCGTCGATGGTGGCGTCGTTGATGATCTCTTTCCAATCGGAAGTGACCCGTTCCACGCCGAACGATGCGCTCACGGCGGCGGCATCAATGCCCGGGCCGACCGCGATGGCGGCCAGTTCCACGTTACCCAGCCGGCGGATCGCCCCGGCGTTGCCTTTGCCCATGCAA
>CAYUZM010001416.1:0-1521 GCA_964449665.1 uncultured Solibacteraceae bacterium | reverse complement strand
CGCAGTCCTTCACCACAAACTCGCGCACCCCCCACGGCATGTTCCCAAGCCCCCGCGTGAACTCCACCCCGCGCGCCGCATACTCGGCATGAAGCGCGTCCGCATCCTCAATAGAGAGGTAGGCGTCCAGTAACTCCTCTTCATACTTGTCCGGACGGGCCACCGGCGGTTCCGCGCACCGGAAGTGAATCGCCCGCCCATCGCGCGCCACAATGGCATAAACCGGCGGGTCCTGCCATGTCCCCAAACACTTGAAACCAAGCTTGTCTTGGTAAAAGGCGAGCGTAGCGGGAATATCCGTGCTGAAGAATTGCGGAGCAATCTGGCGAATCATAAGGAAAGTCTACTGCACCCCGCCACGGCGCCAACCGCCGCGCGAAGCCCACCGGCACAGCGCTGTTACACGCCTCTACCGGTAAGTCCACAACTCCGCAAACGCCGCATTCCTGCGCATTCAAATCAAACCCAGCGCCGTCCGCACGACATCCGGCCCCCCCCGCCGTGGCCGCTCGCTCTCGGCAGGTAGTTACCGAGCCGTGACCGTGGCGGAGCCGTGTCCGGTTCGGCTTCTCTGCAACCCGCTAAGCCTTCAAGTGAAAATAGCAGTGAATGTGGGGCACGCCCCGGAAGTACCACACCATCTCCGGGCCTTCAATCTGCCAGGTGTCCCAAACCTGGTCCGAACCAATGTCGTACTCCCCGCCAAACCAGGACACTCGCAGTTGATTGACAATCTCCCTCTTCCGAATGGTCTCGATGGTGGCCTTGACATCGTCCTCGCGGAACATGCCCATCATGCCGCGCATCGTATCCAGGAGCAATTTCTTCTGGTCGGCGCTCAGCTCCGAGCAGGGCAAGCCGCGCTTCTCGGTCGCAATTTTGACGACGGCATCCGGCTGTTCCCCGCGAGGCTCCACGGCCAACCCCATTGTCCGCTGGCGGCCATCGAGTCCCTGTACAAACCGGTTGAAGATCTTGCCCTGATACCAGTAGGGATTGCCAAGGTGATCTTTGGCCTCGTTGAAGTTCTCCCTCATGTTCTTCACCGGGTGCGGATAGTGCCCATAAAAAATGGGAGCCCCGCCAAATCCATGGCCCTTGTCCGAACGCGCGTCGCAACGCCGCGTGACATGGTGCCCGGTGAAAATGAACTCAAAGTTCTCATCTTCGGGCGTGCCAAAAAATCCGGCCGAAGGAGCGTTCTTCTCATCGCCGTACTGGTCAATCAACACTTGATTGTTGACGGCATCCCGATACTCGGCGCTGTGCATGGAATCGAAAATTTTCCTGACCAGCTCCTGCTGCTCGCGAGTAAAGCTGGTGGGAATGCGGTGCTCGGGATGGATGTACCACCAATTGCTGATGAACTGGCGCTTGGGGTGATCCACCGCCAAACAGAGCTTTGCCTTCTGAGACTCCGAGAGACTCTTATAAAGCTGCGTCGCCAAGGAGTCGCTCTTGCTTTTCCCAGCGGCAAAAAGGTTGTCCGCCGATGTGATGGCCGATAGCCCAGCCGTTGCA
>CAYUZM010001415.1:0-1524 GCA_964449665.1 uncultured Solibacteraceae bacterium | reverse complement strand
GTCGCCGGAATTGGCGTGTTCCATGGCGAGCATGTAACGGAAGCGGCTGTTGGCCGGGTCCTGTTCGAGCATGCCCTTGAGTGCGTCGATACGGCTCATAGTGTTTTGAGTACTGCTTTCGCTTCTTTCAATTGAGGGAATTGTTTTTCGGCCGCGCGGAACTCGCTGGTATGAACGCAGCGCCGCGCGCCATTGTGCTGCACCGGATGGCACAGGTGGAGCATCTCGTGAAACATGACATATTCGAGCGCCAGGCGCGGCACGGCGGGCGAATCGAAGACGCGGCTGATGACGATGGCGTTGTGCGAGGGATCGAAATGGCCCAGCAGCCGCCGCGACACGCGCCGCGACCAGCCCAACTCCGGCCGCCCCATCAGGCCGTGGAAGAACCGCTGGTTCAACTCTTCGAAGATAATTTCGAGATTGTGATACTCGCCCTGCGGTCCGCTGATGTACTTCCGGCCGCGCGATTGGCGCAAGAGGTGGAGGTGGCGGCGGACGTCGGCGCGGTTCATCCAGCGGCGATAGCGGTCGGGCCAGGCGGCGGGGATTTCGCGGCGGAACAATTTCCCCAGCAGAATCCACGCCAGCGCCTCTTGAATGGGCGCCGGGGCGCCTTCCAGCACGTCGGTGATGCGCACCTCGACGCTTCCCTCCCGCAACCGGATGAAGGAATTTGCGTTGGCAAAACGCCGGTAGAGGACGGTGAAACCGGGCATGGGGGTACGCGGGCGAAGTTCCCGAAAGACCCTGGCGTAGAGTTGCTCCGGGGTTTCAAACAGAAGTGCGCTCTGGACTTGCATCGCAGAGAAACCTTACGATAGCAGATTGGGCCGCGCGTCCGCCTGGACCAGCGCTCATTGACAACCTCATATGCCGATACCGAAGATCTCCGCCGTGGGAACATTTGTTCCCCCTCATGTATTGACCAATGCCGATCTCGAAAAGATGGTGGAGACATCGGACGAATGGATTCTCACGCGCACCGGCATCTCCGAGCGCCACATCGCCGCGCCGGACGTAGCGACGTCTGACTTGGCCGCCAATGCGGCCTCGGCGGCGCTCAAGGAAGCGGGCATCCCCGCTTCCGAGGTGGACGCCATCATCGTGTGCACCGTCACGCCGGACATGTTCTTTCCCGCCACGGCGTGCCTGGTGCAGCACAAGATCGGTGCGACCAAGGCGTGGGGCTTCGACTTGTCGGCCGCCTGCGCGGGCTTCATCTATGGCATCACGACGGCGGCCGGGCTGGTCATGGCGGGCACGCAGAAGAAGGTGCTGGTCATCGGCGCCGACACCATGTCGCGCATCATCGACTACAAAGACCGCGCCACGTGCGTGCTGTTCGGCGACGGCGCGGGCGCGTTTCTCATCGAACCCTCGACCGAGGCCGGGCTGGGCTTCATCGGTTCGCACAATGAGATCGACGGCTCGGGCGGCCATTCGTTGAAGATGCCCGGCGGCGGGTCGCGCATGCCGTCGAGCGTGGAATCCGTTCAGCAGGGCATGCACTCCGTGCACCAG
>CAYUZM010001414.1:0-1525 GCA_964449665.1 uncultured Solibacteraceae bacterium | reverse complement strand
GCGGCAAAGTAGGCACCCGTCACGTGTTCGCTCGACACCGCCTCCACTTCGCCGTTTCCCACGCGGACCATCGCGCGGTCGTCGGTGGAAGTACCCGCCAAAATGCGAAACGCTTTCCCATGCTCGCGGAAGTGATGCAAGCTGGGCACCGTCCAGTTGCCGTTCATGCGCGGCTCGCCGGGATACTGTTGGAGCAGTTGCACCAATTCGTCGGGCTTGTCCACGGGCAGCGGACGGAAGAGCATCGCGTGCATCAGGGTGAAGATCGCCGTGTTCGCGCCGATGCCGAGGGCGAGCGACACAATCGCCACGGAGGCGAATCCGGGCGAATGCCGCAGGCCGCGACAGGCGTAGCGCGCGTCCTGGGACAGGCGGGCGAGCCACTGCCCGCCCCACACCTCGCGCACGCTTTCCCGCGCCAGCGCCTGACTGCCGAACTCTTTGCGCGCTTCGCGTTCTGCCGTCGCGCGGTCTTCGCCGCGTTCCATGCGCTCACGAACGGCCATTGCGAAATGCGCGCACAGTTCGTTTTCGAGGTCGTGTTCCTTTCGTTTCCAGAACCTCATGCCTGGCCTCCCTTGGCGGGATTCATCAGCCGGCCGATTGCGTCCGTAAGCTGGTCCCAGCGGCTGCTCTCCACCGCCAGTTGCTTCTTACCGGCCGCGGTCAGCTTGTAGAACTTCGCACGCTGGTTGTGCTCCGTGTTGCCCCATTCGGACCGGATCCAACCCTGCTTTTCCAGGCGGTGAAGCGCGGGATAGAGCGACCCGGTCTCCACTTGCAGCACTTCGCCTGAACCGGCGCGGATGGCCTGCGCGATGCCGTAGCCGTGCTGCACGCCCCAGACGAGCGTGCGCAGGACGAGCATGTCGAGCGTGCCCTGCACCAGGTCGATTCGATTGTTGGCGGCGACGCGCTTGGCCATGGGTGTAGAGAGTCTACACCCATGGCCGTAAACTGTCTACCCCCGTAGCATCATGACGAACATTCCCACGAACCCTACGCCAAACAAGCACGCGCCCATCTTGTAGATCCGCCGCGTCCGCTCCGGCAACCCCCGCCGTTGATGCTCCGACCACGACCGTTTCCGCGCCGCCCACCGCTCGTCGTCCGTCCACGGTCCGCCCTCTTGCAGTTCCATGCGAAGCTTCATCCACGCCCCGCCGGTCGTGAGAACGCCCGCGATCAATATCCAATAGAAGATTTCCTGCAACCAGCCCCTCGCCCTTTTACACTACACCGATCGGCTCGCCTGTTACGGGCGGGCGAGTACACGCAGCGCAAGCGTCTGCGCGCTGCAGTCACTCTTCAGACAGACGCGCAAAGGCTCGGCGCCCGGCGACGGCGGCGTGAAGTGGAACTGGCAAAGTCCGGCAACGCCCGGCGAGGCGTACGCCATGCCCGGCAGCACCAATCTCCCCCAGTGGATCTCCGCCGCGGCCGGCTCCGGCAGCGCGCCGCAACCGGTGGCATAGAGTACGGCCACCTGGCCCGCGGCCACCGTCGGCAATTCGGGAAAGAGCGA
>CAYUZM010001413.1:397-1526 GCA_964449665.1 uncultured Solibacteraceae bacterium | reverse complement strand
AGTAGCAGTTACATCGACAGTAATCGTACCAGGCGCTATGGTTTCAAGGCCGTCGATTACTCTCAATAGTAGCAGGCCGTCGTGTGACACGATTTCAAATCGCGGGTCAGCAACCGTGACCGAGATATCGGAAATTGGCGTATCCGGATCGGTGACGTTGAGAACTCCTGCGACCGAATCATCCAAGGCGGGCAAACTTAGATTGGAAAGCGTTATTGCGTTTGGTGCGATGGCCATGCTGTTGCCTCTTTGGGGTATAGCGGTAGTGCTTCCTGACGCGCCGCATCAGAATCGCAAGGTGATTAGCAGCCCAACCTGAAACCAACCTGAAATGCGGTTGGCATGTGCAAAACTCGCGATGGTAGAAGCTTGATTTAGATCAGAGAACTTGAATTCTTTGGTCCTATTGAAAGCGCAAATTGCGAACTCTCAAATGCCGAGGCTGCTATTCGTGTTTTATTAATCGAGGACGAGGCCGAACTCGCCGCGCGAATTGCAGCGGATTTAGGGCAAGCTGGATTCGCCGTAGATCATGCTTCTGATGGCGAAACAGGTTGGTATATGGGTGATGTTCAGCCATATGACCTTGTCGTCCTGGATTTGGGATTACCAAAGCTATCAGGGCTTGAGGTATTGCGTCGCTGGCGTGCTGCCCAAATCGCGGTTCCCGTCCTCATTTTGACTGCGCGTAGTGTGTGGGCAGAACGAGTAAACGGCTTGAACTCCGGAGCCGACGATTACCTCGAAAAGCCATTTCAAATTGATGAGATCGTCGCACGTCTTCGTGCGCTGGCGCGTCGATCTGCCGGCAAAGCAACCGCGGTGTTGCGTCACAATGGAATTGAATTGGACCTGACTACCAATACCGTCAGTTTTGCGGGAAAGACTCTTGACCTTACGGCACTCGAACTGCGAATTCTTTCATACTTCATGCATCACCCCGATCGAGTGATTGCGCAAACCGAATTACTTGATCACATCTATTCGTTCAACGAACCGCGAAACACAAATACGCTCGAAGTATATATTGCACGACTCCGCAAAAAGTGCGGGCGAGATTTCATCCGCACCCTTCGCGGACTCGGATACCGACTAGGGACCGCGCATGATCCGCCATCGCTTCCGCGCC
>CAYUZM010001413.1:0-387 GCA_964449665.1 uncultured Solibacteraceae bacterium | reverse complement strand
TCAACCCTGTTACGTGAAATTGTGACAGCGGAGATCGACCACGATCTCTCCGACCATCTGGAAGAGCTTAGCTCCAATGCAGAAGTCGGATCAAACGGGCACCTAAGCGTAAGCCGAAAGCTCAGTGATCCCAGATTCAACACAAAGGATTCTGGCTTGTACTGGCAGTTAACGCACACGGATGGCCGTTCGGTAAGCTCGACCTCGCTAGCCGATCGACAGCTACCATTCGCACAGTCTGTCAATCTGTCTCCGAGGGTGTCAGTCTCCTACACTCCCTTGGGTGAGTTGCGTCTCAATCAAAAACGTATTCCACTTAAGTCAGAGGGAGAGCTACGGGCATCGGTTGGAATCGAGACGCGACTCATCGATGAACAACTATCGCAT
>CAYUZM010001412.1:0-1527 GCA_964449665.1 uncultured Solibacteraceae bacterium | reverse complement strand
ATGGCCAAAAACGGCGCGTTCTTTTCCGCCGCCGCCCGCGTGAACGAGAAATCACACGCCCCCGTCATTGCCATCGCCTGTCAGGGCGTGGTGAGCATGCTCATCACCATGACGCCGTTCCCCGACCTCATCATCTACATCGGCTTCGCGCTCAACTTCTTCGCCATGATGACCGTGGCCTCGCTCTTCAAATTCCGCAAACAGCCCGGCTGGCAAAAAATCCGCGTGGTCAGTTTCGCCTGGCCTCTGCTGCCGCTCATCTTCTTCATCGTCGGCGCCGTGGCCACCGCCGTCGGCGCCACCCTGCAGCCGCGCATCGCGCTCGCCGCCGTGCTCACCATCGTCAGCGGAGCCGCCGTCTATCACTACACGCTTCGCCCCAAACAAACCTGAACATGCCGACAATCCTCAATGGAAACCGAATCCGCGACGAAATCCTTTCCGAGCTGAAGCCGCGCGTCGAACGCTGCGTCCGTGAAGCCGGACGCCCGCCCGGACTCGCCGTTGTGCTCGTCGGAAGCGACCCCGCAAGCCAGATCTACGTGCGCAATAAAGTGAAGGCCTGCCAGGCGCTCGGCCTCCACTCGGTCGAGATGACGCCGCCCGCCTCCATCACCACCGAAGAACTGCTGGGCCTCATCGGCAAGCTGAACTACGACCCATCGGTCGACGGCATTCTCGTGCAGATGCCCCTGCCCTCGCAGGTGGAGTCACGCCGCATCCTGGAGGCCATCTCGCCTGAAAAGGACGCCGACGGCTTCCACCCCATCTCCGTCGGACGCCTCGTGGCCAATCTGCCCGGCCCGCGCGCCTGTACGCCCGCAGGCGTCATGGAAATCCTCCGCCGCCAGGAAATTCCCGTCGCGGGCAAACACGCCGTCGTAATCGGCCGCAGCGACATCGTCGGCAAACCCATGGCGCTCCTCCTTCTTCACGCCAACGCCACCGTCACCATCTGCCACTCGAAAACGCCCGACCTCGCCGCCACCTGTGCCCGCGCCGACATCCTCGTCGCCGCCATCGGCCGCCCCGCCTTCGTGCGCCGCGAATTCATCAAGCCCGGCGCCACCGTCATCGACGTCGGCATCAACCGCCTCTCCCACCGCGCCGAAGTCGAGTTCATCTACTCCGACGCCCCCGATCTTGCCTCGCGCCTGGAGGACTTTGACCGCAAACACAGCGCCCTGGTCGGCGACGTGCATCCTCTCGAGGTGGCCGCCGCCGGAGCCGTCACGCCGGTCCCAGGCGGTGTCGGACCGCTCACCATCGCCATGCTCATGTCCAATACCGTCGCCCTCGCCGAGCGCCGGTTGAACCTCGCCTAGCCATGCTCCTCGCCGGCCTCACGCGCGTACTCGCTTCCGGAAAGAGCTTCATCGGCCGCGCCCTCGAAGAGTGCGGCTGCGTGCTCATTCACGCCGACGACCCCGGCCACGAGGTCCTCGCCCCCTCCGGTCCCGCCCACCCCGGCGTGCCCCCCGAATTCGGCAACGATACCCTGAAAGAAGATGGCACAAAACACCGCCC
>CAYUZM010001411.1:0-1527 GCA_964449665.1 uncultured Solibacteraceae bacterium | reverse complement strand
CCTTGAAGAGCGAGGACAAGACGGAAGAGAAGAAGCAGGCGTAAGCGGCCTTGCAAGCCGTCCCCGTCGCAATTTGAGGGGCACGCGCGACAAAAAATTCTCCAAACGAAAGAACCCCCGCGGTAAGCGCCGCGGGGGTTTTCGATTGTCTGGAGGTAGTGAAACGACTCGAGCTACTACTTCTTCTTCGGAGGAACGATGGCGTCTTTGCACGCCTTGGCGATGCGGAACTTCACGACCTTCTTGGCCGGAATCTTGATCGCCTCACCCGTGGCGGGGTTGCGGCCCATGCGCGCCTTGGTGTCGCGCAACACGAGTTTGCCCAGACCGGGCAGGGTAAACATTTTGTTCTTTTTGGTTTCGGCGATGGCGACCGCGGCCAACGTTTCGAGGCCGAGCTTGGCCACCTTGCTGGACACGCCGACCGTTTCGGCCAACTTCTTGATCAACTGCGCTTGCGTCATCTTCTTGCTATCGGCCATGGATGCTCCTTCTATCCCAATGAACTAACCCGTACGGCAGGTTTCCGCGTCCGCCAGCCGTTGAGCCGGCGTGGCCTTCCAGCGCGAAACATATTCGTCCGGAATTGTTTGCGATCTCAGGATAGCGGAACAGTTTCCGGCTGTAAAGAGAGATGTGAAGCCAAAAGCCTGTTTTTTCGGGGTTTTTTCGGGCTGATGGGCGCAGGGAGGGCCAAAATCAGGGCTTTTCGGGGGGTGGGGGCGAGGAAAGCGCCTGATAGAGGTCCCGTTTGCCCATGCCGTGGCGGCGGGCGACGGTTTTGATGGCGTCCATGCGCTCAGCGCCGCGGGCAATTTCGGCGGCGACTTCGGCGGCGAGGCCGAGGGGGGTGGAGGGCGCCGGGGCGGGCGGTTCGCGGTCGATGACGAGGGTGAACTCGCCGCGGATGGAATCGCGGGCGGCGAGGGTGGAGTGGACCTCGGAGACGGTTCCGCGGAGGAACTCTTCGTGGAGCTTGGTGATTTCGCGAGCGGATGCGATACGGCGGTCGCCGAGGACGGAGCGGATGTCGTCGAGGGAGTCCAGGATGCGGTGGGGGGCTTCAAAGAAGATGAGGGTGGCGGGAAGGGCGCGCACGGCTTCAAGGGCGGTGCGGCGGGGGCCGGATTTGGGGGGGAGGAAGCCGCCGAAGTAGAAGGCGGCGGTGGGGAGGCGGGCGGCGGCGAGGGCGGCGAGGACGGCTGAGGGTCCTGGGATGGGGACGATGGAGAGGCCGCGTTCGGCGGCGAGGCGGACGAGGCGGAAGCCGGGGTCGGAGACGAGGGGGGTGCCGCCGTCGGAGACTAGGGCGACGTTGGCGCCGGCCTCGATTTCGGCGACGGTGGCTTCGGCTTTAGCGGCTTCGTTGTGCTCATGGAAACTGCGGGTGGGCTTATGTATCCCGTAGAATTCCAGGAGCTTGGCGGTTTGGCGGGTGTCTTCGCAGGCGATCCAGTCGACGGATTGGAGGGTTTCGACGGCGCGGCGGGAGAGGTCGCGGAGATTTCCTATGGGAGTGGAAACCAA
>CAYUZM010001410.1:0-1529 GCA_964449665.1 uncultured Solibacteraceae bacterium | reverse complement strand
GGCCCAGTGGAGAGCGGTGGCCTTGCGGTTGTTCGCGGCGTGGATGTCGGCGCCGGCGTCGAGAAGTGTGGTCATGGTCGCAACGGTGCCGAGATAGGCGGCGTGCATGAGCATGGTGGTGCCGGCCGAGTCGGCGGCCTTGGCGAGCGTGGCGTCGGCGGCGAGCGCCTGGCGAACGGCGGCGTCGTTGCGCGAGTGGATGATCTTGATGAAGGCGGCGATCCGGGGCTCGGGGGGTTTGGCTTCGGCGACGGTGGCGACGGCTTTGCCGGGCATCTCGGCGCCCTGGTCAATCCAGGCGCGGAGAATGGAGATCTCTTCGTTGTCGATGGGACCGGTGGGTGGCATCTGAAGCCCGGCGCTGGGGCCAGTGAGACGGAGGATGAGTTTGCTTTCGGCGCTCTTGCCGGGGACGATGACGACGCCGTAGTCGCCGCCGCGAAGGGCGTTTTGGCGGAGGTCGAGGCGGAGACCCGACATGACCTGTTTTGCGCCGTGGCAGGCGAAGCATTTTGCAGCGAGAATCGGCTTGACGTGTTGGTCGTAGTCGATCTTCGTAGCCGCGGGGGGTGGCATGGCCGCTGGAGACGGCGCGGAGTTGGTGGATTGGGCGGTGACGGCCGTGACCAGCAGAAACGGGAGCGCGGCGGCGGGGAACGCGAATGGGCGTCTCATGGGATACGACGGTAACATTCGCGGCGGAGGGCGTCAATGGAAACGGTTGAAACGGCGGCGTTGCAATGAAAAAGGGGCGGACCGAAGTCCGCCCCATGGGAGTGGTTTGGGTTGGTAGTTAGCTTTCCGAGCCGCCGCGATCGAGACGGAGGCGGTTCGTGACTTTGAAAACTCCGGGCACGCCGTTGGCGGCGAGGTTTGCGATGTTGCGGTCCATCGCGTTATTCACGATGCCTTCCAGAGTCACCTCACCGTTCTTGACGATGATGCGAATGGGAGGGTTGGCACCGAGGGCGTAGCGATTGAGTGCGTTGTGGCCGTAGATGGCGTAGGCAACGCGAAGCCGGATGCGGTCGTCGAAGGGCGACAGCGGCAGCACTTCGATTTCATTCACAACGCGGGTGACGCCGGGGACTTGCAGGGTGACGCGTTCGGCCGAGTCCTTCAGCGAGGGGCGGTTGACAGCGCCCATCAAGGTGACGGTGGATCCATCGACACGGAACGTCATGTTGTCGAAGATGCCGAAGAAGGGGAGCGTGACGAGCTCCTTACGCACCTTTTCAGGATTTACGGGGACGTCGGGGTTGACGGCGCCGAACGTGAGCGGCGCGGCCAGCATCGCGGTTGCGATCAAACTCAGCAGGCTCTTTTTCATGATTGGTTACTCCTTCCACTGAGTGATACGCCGCCGCATGAAAGCCCGTTGCATGGCTTGCAGTCTTTTACAAGGCTTTTACACGGTGCTTACGAATGGGGTAGAAGGGCGGTGGAAGTGGGTGGGGAAGAGGGGCTTGGGCGTGGACGAGGCGTTTGGGGGTGGACGAGGGGCTTGGGATGAAGGCGGCGAGTGGGCG
>CAYUZM010001409.1:0-1537 GCA_964449665.1 uncultured Solibacteraceae bacterium | reverse complement strand
ACAACGGCGCATAACAGGGCGGACGCTACTTACACAAAATCGCGGACACTACCTCTTTTCCACCTCTTTGATCACAACGAGCCCCTCCTGTAAATGCCCGATTTGTAAGCGAACAAAATACTGCCGAGCCCCTTGTGCGCGATACCGAAGTGCCGCCGTCGTAGGAGGCTCCCATTGACTTTGGGCATGGTTCGCCAGGGTCAGATCATTGCAGGCCATCATGAGCTTGACTACTGTGACACCATCGGCCCCCCTTCGATACAGGGCATCAAAATCTACCTTCACGCAACTAGTTCTTGCCAATTGCTCCTCCTACCCCAACCCGCGCGCCCACAACGCCACCCCCTCCACATCCCGCAAAACCACCTTCATCTCCCCACTCCGCCCATCCACCTCCAACTCCCCAAAAAACTGATACCCCGCGCTCGGCGGCAAGTTCGCCTCCCCCTTCGGCGGAGCCTTCGCAAACACCACCTCCGGACCAAACGTATCGTCCAGCACCCCCGGCCCAAACGTCCCCGCATTCATCGGCCCGCTCACAAACTCCCAGAACGGATCGAACTCCGTGAACCGCGCCCGCTCCGGCCCATACCGGTGCGCCGCCGTGTAGTGCACATCCGCCGTCACCCAAACCACATTCTTCACCCCCGCCTTCTTCATCCCGCTCAACAGCCGCGCCACCTCCAACTCCCGCCCCAGCGCCGGACCGTCCCCATTCGCCACCGCCTCCCAGCGCGCCCGCCCCTCTGCGTCCTTCCCATCCCCCACCAGCAACCCCAGCGGCATGTCCGCCGCAACCACCTTCCACTTCGCCCGCGACGCCGCCAGCCCCTGCCCCAGCCACCTCAACTGCGCCGCGCCCAGAAACGCCGTCTCCGGCCCCTCCCGCTCCTGCCGGTTGTAAGTGTTCGCCGCCCGGTAACTCCGCATATCGATTACAAACACGTCCAGCAGCGGACCATAACTTACTTTCCGGTATATCCGGTCCACCCCCGCCCGCATCCGCATCGGCGCAAATTCTCGGAACGCCTGCCGCGCCGGCGCGCTCCCCTCCACATTCCCGGGCGACCAGTTATTCCGGAACTCATGGTCGTCCCACTGCCACACCTGTGGCACCTCGGCATGGAACCGCCGCACATTCGCGTCCAGGAAGTTGTAGGCATGCGCCCCGCGAAAATCGTCCAACGTCCGCGCCACCCGGCTCTTCGCCTCCGTCACCACATTCCGCCAAATTGATCCATCCTTCAGCCGGACCTCGCGTTCTATAACGCCATCCGCATAGATGGTGTCGCCCAAGTGGATGAAGAAATCCGGCTCGCGCTGCCGCATCGCGTCGTAGATACGCATGCCGCCCCAGTCCGGGTTGATGCCCCAACCCTGCCCGCACGTGTCGCCGCTCCACAGCAGCCGCACGCCGCGCGGCTTGCCCTCCACCGCACCCCCCGGAACCCGGAACCGCCCCGCGAACGGCTCGCTCCGGGCCGTCCCCTCTGCAAACGTCACGCGATAGAAATACTCCGCCCCCGCCTTCAAGCCC
>CAYUZM010001408.1:0-1538 GCA_964449665.1 uncultured Solibacteraceae bacterium | reverse complement strand
AACCCGCGCCCTTCGTCGGCCGCAAGAACGTCACCTGCAACCTCTCCCGTGGCTTCATCATGGAAGGCGACACCGAAACCTTCAACGACGCCATCAACTTCACCGCCACCGTGAAGGCCGCCACCAACCCCACCGAGTTCGCCGATTGGAAGTTCCGCTTCCTCCAGTTCCAGCGCATCGAATTCCTCGGCTTCTTCTACGCCGGAGCGAAGAAGAGCGCCGGCCAGGTCTCCATGCAGTGCCACCTCAAGCCCGCCATGAGCGAACTCCTCCACCTCGATAGCGAAGACGATTTCACGCCCTGGACCCACGACTTCGACGCCTCCCTCAAATCCGGCCTCGTCACCCAAATTTCAGGCGACCACCCCGCCTCGCGCGCCCCCCTCGAAGTCGTCAACAACGTCACCAGCGCGACCAACTTCCTCTTCCACATCGTCGACAAACGAACCTTTTGGTCCGTTTTCACCGCCCAGGGCCCGGACAAGGTTTTTCAACCCCTCGGCCACGTCGAATGGTCGCTCGAATACAACTTCATGTTCAAGTGGAAAGCCGGAGCCCCCGTGCTCGCCAAGGATGCGAGCCAACTCACCCCAGGCACCTTCCGCCAGGGCCCGCCCACGGACTCCGAAGTGAAATCGAAATGCACCGCCCCCGCCAAGCCCCACAGCAATGAGGCCGTCCGCAACGCCATCAAGTTCACGGTGATCGGCGGTCCCCCTAACCGCTCCGACAAAGACACGATTCAGTTCATCAACCTGCCGGCCGACTTCTTCCAACCGTAGGACACACCTCCGGCCTGTCCAAACGAATTGCCGAAAGTCCCCACCGTGCAAGTGTGGGGCAGGCGCCCTCGCCTGCCGCCGGACGCACCCGTCCGGCAAATCCCCATGTGCCGCTAACCGCCCCTACTGTCTCAACTGCTTGGCCGCGTCCAACCGCGCCTGCGCCCGCTTCATCGCATTCAACGCCCGCGCCGTATCCACGCCGCCCGCCGGATGCAACAATCGTTCATTGGCCCGCTTCAGCGCCGCTTCCGCGCGCGCAATGTCGATCTGGCTCACTTCCTCGGCCCGCTCGGCCAGCACGCGCACATGGTCGTCGCTGATCTCGACGTACCCGCCAATCACCACCAGATCGTGCGTCGTCCCGTCGATCTTCTTGTACTTCAAATCGCCGATGCCCAGCTCGCCCAGCAGCGGCGCGTGCCCCTTGAGCACGCCAATGTAGCCCGACGCCGCCGGAATCTGCGCCTCTACTACATGCTCATGCAGCAGCAGCCGTTCCGGCGTGGCGACTTCGAGCGTAAATGCATTTGCCATGGGGTCGGATTCCACCGCGCGATCAGCCAACCTTCTTCAACTGCTCGGCGCGCTCCAATACTTCCTCGATCGTGCCCTGCATGTAGAACGCCTGCTCCGGAATGTCATCGTGCTTGCCGTCGCAGATCTCCTGGAAGCCCTTGATCGTATCGGCCAGCTTCACATACTTGCCCTTGAAGCCGGTGAACTGCTCCGCCACATGGAACGGCTGCGAGAAGA
>CAYUZM010001407.1:0-1539 GCA_964449665.1 uncultured Solibacteraceae bacterium | reverse complement strand
GACTACCAGTCCAAGCTCACCCTGATGAGCGAAAGCCTCCGCAACGACGGCCGCATCTGGGTGCCGCTCAAGAAGGGCGACTCCCGTCCGCCTTCGCAGATCCCCGAAGCCGAGGCCGACTACTATCTCGAGCGCCGATATCCCAGTTTCGGCAACCTCGTCCCCCGCGACGTCGCTTCCCGTAACGCGAAGCTGGTATGAGACTGGGGCCGCGGCGTCGGCCCGGGCGGCTACGGTGTCTACCTCGATTTCGCCGACTCCATGAAGCGCCTCGGCGCGCACGCCATCAAAGAGCGGTACGGCAACCTCTTCGAGATGTATGACCGCATTACCGGCGAAGATCCCTACAAGGTGCCTATGCGCATCTATCCCGCCGTCCATTACACGATGGGCGGCCTTTGGGTGGACTACCGGCTGATGTCCACGATCCCCGGCCTGTTCGTGGTCGGCGAAACGAACTTCTCCGACCACGGCGCCAACCGCCTCGGCGCCAGCGCCCTCATGCAGGGCCTCGCCGACGGATACTTCGTGCTGCCCTACACCATTGGCGATTATCTGGCGAACGCCAAGTTGGGAAAGGCGGCCGCCGGTCACGTGGACGCGAAAGCGGCCCTCGACAATGTCTCCACGATGACGAAGAAGATGCTCGGCACCAAAGGCAAACGCACCGTCGACAGTTTCCACAAAGAACTCGGCAAGCTCATGTGGGAATACTGCGGCATGGCTCGCAATGAAAAAGGTTTGCAGTTCGCCATGGGCAAGATCGCCGAACTCCGTGAAGAGTTCTGGAAGAACGTGAACGTCACCGGCGGCAACGAGGAGATTAACCAGGCGCTCGAACGCGCCGGCCGTGTCGCCGACTTCCTCGAACTCGGAGAACTCATGTGCCGCGACGCGCACGACCGCCGCGAATCCTGCGGCGGCCATTTCCGTGAGGAGTGGCAAACGCCCGAAGGTGAAGCTCAGCGCGACGACGAAAAATTCTCCCATGCCGCCGCGTGGATGTATCAAGGCGAAGGCAAAACGCCCGAACGTCTCATTGAACCGCTCGAGTTCGAATACGTCCACCCAAGCCAGCGCAGCTACAAGTAGAGGGAGCCCGGAACGAAATGAAGATCATCTTGCAAGTCTGGCGGCAGAAGCACCGCGATTCGCGGGGCAAGCTCGTTCGCTACGAGTGCCCCAACGTGAGCGAACACATGAGCTTCCTGGAGATGCTCGATGTGCTCAACGAAGAGCTCACCGCCAAGGGCGAAGATCCCGTGGCGTTCGAGCACGATTGCCGCGAAGGCATTTGCGGCTCCTGCGGTTTCATGATCAACGGCATAGCCCACGGCCCCATGCCCGGCACCACCGTGTGCCAGCATCACATGCGCCATTTCAAGGATGGCGACGAGTTGTATCTTGAGCCCTGGCGCGCCAAGGCATTTCCGGTGTTGCGCGACCTCATGGTCGACCGTAGTGCCTTCGACCGCATCGTCGCCGCCGGTGGATTCATCAGCGTGCCCGCCGGCTCGGCGCCCGATGGCAATGCCATCC
>CAYUZM010001406.1:0-1540 GCA_964449665.1 uncultured Solibacteraceae bacterium | reverse complement strand
CGCCCAGGGTGAAGGCGAAGCTCGTCATCAGAATCGGCCGGAAGCGAAGCGTCGCGGCTTCAAGGGCGGCGTCATCGATTGAGACGCCGGTGTCGCGTCGCTGCCGCGCGAATTCGACGATGAGAATCGCGTTTTTCGCGGCAAGCCCGATGAGCATGATCAAACCGATGCGGCAATAAACGTCGTCGGGGATGCCTCGGAACCACTCCGTGAAAATGGCGCCGAATACGCCTGCCGGCACGCCCAACACCACGGCGATGGGAATGATCCAGCTCTCAAATTGCGCCGCCAGAAACAGCACCACCATCAACAGCGCCAGCGCAAACACCCCCGTGCTCGATCCGGCCTTCTTTTCCTGATACGACATCGCCGTCCATTCGAAACCGAAACCCGAAGGCAAGGTACGCGCCGCCAGTTTCTCCACCGCGTCAAGCGCCTGCCCGGTCGAGTAACCCGGCGCGGGTCCACCGAGAATGTCCGCCGATCGAAACAGGTTGTAGCGCCCAATGGAGAGCGGACCATTGGCCGGCTCAGTCTTCACCAGCACGCTGAGCGGAACCATGTTGCCCGATTGCGAACGAAGATAATAGCGCGAGATGTCGCTGGGATCGCGGCGAAATTCGGGCTCGGCTTGCGCCACCACGCGGTACGTGCGGCCGAACAGGTTGAAGTCGTTCACATAGATGCCGCCAAGGTAGGTTTGCAGAGCCTGGTAGACGTCGACAATGGGGACGCCCATCGAGCGCGCGCGCTCCCGGTCGACTTCAAGTTTGAGTTGCGGCTCGTTTGGCACAAAGGTGGAGACCATCTGACCCAGCGCCGGCTCCTTACGCGCCTCGGCAAGAAAGTTGTCCGTCACGCGCGCCAGCCCCGCCACATCGCCGCCCGTGCGGTCCTGCAGCTTCATATTCACGCCGCCCGTATTGCCGAGACCGCGAATCGGCGGCGGCTCGAACACGAGAATAAACGCGCCCTCCATCGCGAAAAGCCGCCGCTGAAGGCTCTGTACCACCGCCCTGGTCTGCTCTTCCGGCTTGGTCCGCTGGTCCCAAGGCTTCATGATGCCGAACATGGATCCGACGCTCGACGACGTATCGCCCTTCACGAAACTGGTGCCGACGAGGTCGAACACGTCCGCCACGCCGGGCGTCTTGAGCATGATCTCTTCCGCCTCGGCCATCACCCTCGACGTCCGTTCGAGCGAGGCGCCATTGGGCAGCCCAACGTCGACGATGAAGTAGCCTTCGTCCTCGCCCGGCAGAAAGCCTCCTGGGGTGACACGGTACAACTGCCACGTCAGGCCAAGGATGAGCGCCAGCATAATCGCGACGATGGCTCCGCGCCGGATGAGCGTGCGCACCACGCGCGTGTAGGCGCCGAGCGTGCGGTCGAAAGCGCGGTTGAATGCGTCGAAGAATGGCGAAAGAAAGCTCCGCTTTTGCTCTTCCTTGCTCTTGAGCAGCAGGGCACAAAGCGCGGGGCTGAGCGTAAGCGCGTTGATGGCCGACAACACAACGGATACCGCCATCGTCAGCCCGAA
>CAYUZM010001405.1:0-1541 GCA_964449665.1 uncultured Solibacteraceae bacterium | reverse complement strand
GTGATTGTATGTGGGCGCTGCAGCTGGGCGGGATAAAATCCCGCCCAGGCGCGTAGGAGGCGCCGCTGCAGCTATGAAGCAGTTTATCGGGTGCGACATGCACAAGAAGTTTTCCGTTTTCGTGACTATGGACGAGCGGGGACGAACGCAACCGCCTGTGAAGGTATCGAACGACTCGCTGGAGTTAGGGGCCTATCTGGGGAAGCTATCGCCTGGCACTCCGGTGGCCGTGGAAGCCAGCGGCGGCTGGTATTGGTTCGTCGACCGGCTGGAGGAAGCTGGTTTGGATGTTCGGCTGGTGCATCCATTGGCAGCCAAAAAGCGCATGGCGGGACGCAACAAGACCGACGCTCTGGATGCCGCGGGACTGGCGATGCTGTTGCGCAACGGGACTCTTCCCGAGGTATGGATTCCCCCGGCAAGTCTGCGCGATCTGCGCGGGCTGCTGCGAACCAGGTTGGCCTTACGTCACCACACGACGACGCTGAAGAACCGCATCCATGGAGCGATCCGGCGCTATGGGCAGTGGGAGGAGGGGGAAGCGAAGAATCTGTTTCACGGCAAGGGACGGGTGCAGTTGTCGGTCTACGTGGGTTCCTTGCCCGAGCAAACACGGCTGGCCACGCGGCACGAATGGCAACTTGTGGATGAAGTGGAAAGTCACATCCAGGAGCTGGAAAAACAGATTCGTCTGGGCATCGGACAGCTTGGCTATGTCCGGTTGCTGAAGACGATGCCGGGCGTGGGTGAGATTCTGGCGGCCACGATCTATCTGGAGATCGGCGATGTAAGGCGGTTTGGTTCGCCGCAACAGTTGGCCAGCTATGCGGGGCTGACTCCGAGTGTGCACGCCAGTGGTGGGAAGATGCGGCTGGGACGGACTTCGCCGATGGCCAATCACTATCTGAAATGGGCTTTTGTGGAAGCGGCCAACTGCATCGTCATGCAGAAGCATCGCTATCCGGGACGCCACGTGGTGGAGTTGTACCAACGCCTGCGCGCAGCCAAGTGCCATGGCAAGGCGGCGGTGGCAGTAGGGCGGCATCTGGCCGAAGCCAGTTGGTGGATGTTAACCAAGAAACAACCGTATCGAGAGCCGGCGCCGGCATCGATGTCTTCGTCCGAGAACGGGTCAGCGCGGTAAGTCGTTCTAGCAGACCAAAGCTGTGCGTGTGATTGCGAAACCCGGGACGAAGGATGCTCATGCTCCTGAAGAGAGCGGATAGATGACTGAGCGGCGAAGCACGTCGCGGCCGAGCGCAACGGGACGAAAACACGGAGAAGGAGGAAAACGGCGAACCACAACCGACTGTGCTGGGGCTCCGCCCCAGACCCCGGCGTTTAACGCTTTCCTGCCGGGATGATGGGAAGGCGGACTCGCTTTGCTCGTCCGCCCATCCCGGCCTCCGGAGTGGTGCTCGGGTCGCTCGCCAGCGTTGCCCTATCCCCCATCCGGCTCGCTGGAAGTGTATCTCGATATGGCGATTTCAGCGCCGATTAGGTCCTAAATTATGGCTTGACTGGGGCAGCGCCCACATAGA
>CAYUZM010001404.1:0-1545 GCA_964449665.1 uncultured Solibacteraceae bacterium | reverse complement strand
CCGGCAACCCGCAGCGGGCGCTGGGCGCGAACGTGAACGGGGCGTCGTACTCGAACAACAACACGCGGCTCGATGGCGCCACGGTTTCCTATCCTGGGCTGCCGCACATCGTGGCCTACGTGCCCCCGGTGGACGCCGTGGAGGCGGTGAACATTGTGACGAACTCCATGGACGCCGAACAGGGGATGGCTGGCGGCTCGGCGATCAACGTTGCGATCAAATCGGGCACGAACGACTATCACGGCTCGGCGCACTGGTTTCACACCAACTCGCGGATGCGCGCGCGAAACTTTTTCAATACGACGAATGGAATTCCGAAGAACATCCTGAACCAGGGCGGTTACACGTTCGGCGGCCCGATCAAGAAGAACAAGCTCTTCTTCTTCACCGATTGGGAACGGACAATCCGGCGGGAGTTCCGGCAGGCGTTCCGCACGGTGCCGACGGAAGGATTACGGCGCGGAGACTTCAGCTTTCTGCCCACCCCGGTCATCTATGATCCCAATACGGGCGCGGCGAATGGCGCGGGTCGGCAACTGTTCCCCAACCAACTCATTCCCGCGTCGAGAATCGATCCGGCTTCGGCCAAGATGAACGCGCTCATACCCGCGCCCAATCAATCGCAGGTCCCGGGCACCAACAACTACAACGCCGCGGGCAGCTATGAGTTCAACCGCGACAACTTCGATTTCAAGGTGAACTACAACCCCACGGACAAGTCGTCGATCTTCGGCCGCTACAGCATCTCACCGAGCGATATTTTCGATCCGCCTTCGCTTGGCGTGGCGGGTGGCGACGCGCTTGCCGGCGGGCAGCCGGGCAACGCTCCGGGACGTATTCAGTCGGCCTCGATTGGCGGCACCTACACGGTGAGCCCGCGCGTGCTGGTGGACGCCTTGATCGGCTACACGCGCTTGCGATTGGGCGCGCAGAACGTCGATATCAACAAGAACTACGGCCTGGATGATCTGCAGATTCCCGGCACGAATGGCGCCGACTTCCTGCAAGGCGGGTATCCGCGATTCAATATCTCGAATTTTTCGGCGATCGGAAATCCGAACGTTTCGAACCCGTTTCTGTTCCGCGATAACCAGTACGTGGCAAACGCGAACCTGAGCTACATTCGCGGCGCGCATAGCTTCCGGTTCGGCGGCGCGTACACGCGCTCCGACATTAACCACTTCCAACCACAGGCGGCCTTCGGACCGCGGGGCGGCTTCAACTTCACCGGCGGCGTCACGTCGCTGCTGGGTGGCACCGCGCCGAGCACCCACAACGGCTACGCCGACTCCCCTCCCGGGTTCACGAACGCGAACGGGAAGTGCGCGATCGCTTCCTTCGATCCGATCACGCCGATGACCTCGGTCTGCGGGCTGAACGTCAGGCCGAAGCGGCGGTTCATGAAGCCGGCGGCGGACGCGCGGAACGCCTCCATCCCCACGTACGACGGGTAGCGGTGGGTCGAGGGCTGGCGCGCCGCCTCGGCCAGCGCCGCCACGATGTGCGGCGGCGTCGGCAGGTCCGGATTGCCGGGTCCCAGGGCGG
>CAYUZM010001403.1:0-1545 GCA_964449665.1 uncultured Solibacteraceae bacterium | reverse complement strand
CAACGCCCTGCGCCGCGTCGACCCCACCGGCCGCATCCAAACTCTGATCGCGCCCGGCCAGATCTCGCCCGATCTGAAAGGCCCCAAGCATCTCTGCGTCGATGCCCGTGGCCGCGTCATCATCGCCGACGCCGAAAACCACCTCATCCGCCTCTACAATCCCGCCGACGGCACCACGCGCACCATCGCCGGAACAGGCAAGCCAGGCATCACTATCGTTGCCAGCGATCCGCTGCGCACCGAACTTAACCGCCCCCACGGCGTCTCCGTCGCGCCTGATCAATCGCTCATCATCACCGACAGCTACAACCACCGCATCCTGCGCCTGTCCGGCTACTGAGCGCCCCGTGATGGACAATGAAATCAGGCAGTCGCCCGGCTTCCTCTGCGTGGACCACGTGGCCATCGCCGTCAGACCCGGGGAGCTCGAACAACACGTCGCGGCCTATCAAGCCATGGGATTCACCGAAGTGCATCGCGAAGACGTGCTCGGCGCCGATCAGGTGCGCGAGGTACTGCTGCGCGTGGGCGACGGCCCGAACCTGATACAACTGCTCGAACCCCTCACGCCCGAATCGCCCGTCGCGCGGCAAATCGAAAAGGCCGGCGGGCGCGGCGGCTTCGCCCACGTCGCCTTCCGCGTCGCCGACATTCAGGCCGCCTTCGAGCATCTGAAGGCCAACGGATTTCACCTTCTCGACCCCGCGCCCAGGCCCGGCTCGCGCGGCACGACGGTGTTCTTCGTGCACCCGAAAACCACGCCCCAGGCAGCGTTTGGTTACCTGATCGAGATTGTGCAGGAAGGCCGGTAGCGATGGCGGCAAAGACTCTCTACACCCGTGCCGATATGGCGACGCTAGCCAACGGCGCTTCTCCGCTCGCCAACGGCGCTTCCCTGCTCGCCAGCGACGCGTCTTCGCTCACCAGCGGCGCCACAACGCCCGCCAACCTCGCCGCCCGCCGCATGGAACGCGGTTGGCGCAACGCGTCCTTGGACGAACTGCCCGCGGGCGCGGCCGTCGTGGACGCGAGCCTCACCGATGTCGCGCAGCTCGCCGCCGTCCTCGCGGCCGGAGTGCGTTGCGCGCCCGCCGTGCTGCTCACCATGGGCGCGAACTTCTTTGAGGAGATCGCCAAGTTCCGCGCCGCCCGCGCGCTGTGGAAGCGCGTCTGCCCGCAGCCGCTCGAACTATGGGCCACGACGCCCGCGCGCCAGGGCGCCGACGCCGGCATGGATCTGCTGCGCGCCACCACCGAAGCGCTGAGCGCGGTGCTCGGCGGCTGCGATGCGCTGGTCATCGGAACGGCCGGCTTTGGCGATCACTTGGCCGATAGCCTCGGCCGCATCCTCCTCGAAGAAACCCATCTGCACCACACGGCCGACCACGGCGGCGGCTCCTACTACATCGAGACACTCACGGCATCGTTGATCGAAGACGCCTGGAAGCACCACGCGGGCCCGGCCATCGCGCCTGCTCAAGCGCACGCTCACACGCCCGCCACAGCGCCGCCTTCTGCCCAGGAAGCCCAGCACGCCGCGCCCGT
>CAYUZM010001402.1:0-1547 GCA_964449665.1 uncultured Solibacteraceae bacterium | reverse complement strand
GTGATCGAACCCCTCTTTGAGAAGGACTTCGCCGAGCAGAGCTATGGATTCCGTCCGGGGCGCGGCTGCAAAGACGCCCTGCGACGAGTGGATGAACTTCTGAAGTCGGGCTACGTCCATGTGGTGGATGCCGATCTGAAGGGTTATTTCGACTCGATTCCTCATGACCGGCTGATGGAACGCCTGCAGGAGAAGATCGCCGACGGCGCGGTGCTGTCGCTGATCGAAGCGTTCCTGAAGGCGGGAATTGGGGACGAGGCAGAGGCGTGGACGCCGGAGTCGGGCGCACCGCAAGGCGCGGTCCTGAGTCCGTTGTTGAGCAACGTTTATCTCGACCCGCTGGACCACCTGATGTCCCGGTCGGGCTTCGCGATGATGCGGTATGCCGACGATTTCGTGATCCTGTGCCGCACGGCGGATGAGGCGCACCGCGCCTTGGACGTGGTGCGGGAATGGGTGCTCGAGAACCGTCTCACGCTGCATCCGGCGAAGACGCGGATCGTCGATTCGCGGTCGGAGCGCTTCGAGTTCCTGGGGTACGAGTTCCACGGCGTGAAACATTGGCCGCGGAAGAAGAGCCTGCAGAAACTCAAAGCGACGCTGCGTCAGCAGACGCGCCGGAACTCGGGGAACTCGCTGTCGTGGATCATCGCCACGGTGAACCCGGTGCTGCGGGGTTGGTTCGCCTACTTCCAACACAGCAGCCGTCCCTCGACCTACAAAGATCTCGACAGTTGGCTCCGGATGCGTCTGCGCAGCTTACTGCGTCGGCGGTCCGGCGGCCGCGGGGTGGCCCGCGACCAGTCCGCCAGTGTCACCTGGCCGAATCGCTTCTTCGCCCAGCAGAGGTTGTTCAGTCTCACCACAGCCCATGCCGCGGTCCGTCAATCCTCACGAAGGTAAACCATCAACTGGAGAGCCGGATGCAGGAGATCTGCCAGTCCGGTTCGGAGGGAGGAGGGACCGAACCCAATCGGTCCTTCCTACCCCTATCCTGTACAGAACGCTTTCAATTCTACAGTCGCCGCGTATGGCCAACCGCTGGGATTGCTCCGCGATCCTTCTGCGCGCCTCTATGCGGCTACGCCGGTCAAGATGGAATCCCATCTGAGCGCCCGGTCAATCCAACTGGAGCACCGGCTCAACTGTAGCGCTTGGTTCGGTGTTGCGCGCAAATCAGTCACTTCACCGGCTGGGCCTCCGGGAACTTCCAGGTGCCGTCCAGAATTTCCTTCCTCGGGCGGTACATTCGGACGACGTAGTTCCAGCCCGGCATGATGGGTATGTAGTTTGGCACGCTCTCGTCGCCACCGAATTGGATCGTCACCGAACCGTCCGCGCTCGGCTTGGCGGTGACGTTATTCACGGTGTAGGCGTTCCGCGCATTTTTCTGGAAGTATCCATCCTTGTTGTAAACGCTGACCGACCAGAACCCGTCTACCGGCACGTCCTTGACCGTCAACCGGTACGCCGCTTTACCATCGTTCTGCTTCGGCTCAGAGCCCGCGTACAGGGCGGCGTTCGGGGGGTTACCGCCCCAGCCGGCG
>CAYUZM010001401.1:0-1550 GCA_964449665.1 uncultured Solibacteraceae bacterium | reverse complement strand
CTTCGACAAAGCGGCGAGCGAGCCGAGATAGCGGCCGGTCCGCAACACTGATGATCGAGGCAACGACGATAACAGCAGGCTCGAGCGGCACCGCGACAAGTTTGCGATCCGACCATTGCATAGCAGAGAATTCATCAACGATGGCAACGCCGAGCCCGTATGCGACCAGCGAACAGGCGACCACCCCTTGCAGCACAGAGACGTTAGGGGCGTAGGGCACCGAACGATCGTGAAAAACCTTTGCGACTGCGGAACCTAGTCGGCTGATCGGCTCGGACGAAATGATCCGAAGTCCCGTGAGGGCTTCCGGTCGCAGGACCGCGCGTTTCGCCAGAAGATGATTGGGTGGAAACAGGCAAACCATCCGGCCCTTGGCGAGCGTCTTTATGTCGAGGTTCGGGCGGGGCGGTGCCTCCAGAGCGATGCCAAGCTCGGCGAACCCGCTCTCGACCGCCTCGATAACGCCGTCCAAATGCTGCACGTCATAGTAGACATGCACGTCGTCGCGACCCTTGGCGAAGGTCTTGATCACGCGCGGCAGAAAGACATCGCCGAGCGGACGGGTCGCGAGAACCCGAAGATGTCCGCGCTTGGTATCGCGCAGATCGGACAGCCGCTGCAACAGTCCCTAGGCCATGGTCTGCAACGGCTGCACGTCTTGATAGACGGCCTTGCCTTCCGCCGTCGGGACCAGGCGATTGCCAATCCGATCGAACAGCGAAAATCCAAGATTGTCCTCCAGATGCTTGATTGTGTTGGAAACCGCAGGCTGCGAGATGCCGAGCTCGAAAGCCGCTGCCACGGTCGTCCGTGACCGCGTGACCGCACAGAAGATTTCGAGCTGCCGAATATTCATGCTGCTGCCCGACGATCCTTAAGGTCTGAGCGAGACCGATCCTGGATCAGGAATTGTCCGAAACCCGACTTTCCAGTTACGGAGTTTCGTTCGACGATCACCTCGCCGCGCAGCAACACGGTTTCAGGCCAACCGTTCAGGATGCGATCCTGATACGGACTGTAGCCAGTGCGATCCAGGATGATATTGCGCGCGACCCGCCGCTGAGCCTTCGGATTCCAGATCGCGATGTCGGCATCGGCGCCGACCGAAATCGAGCCCTTGCGCGGATAAAGTCCGTAAAGCTTCGCCGGCGCGGTCGACGTCCACTCAACAAATTTCTCCAGTGGCAGTCCGCGCCGGACCATGTCATCGAACATCAGAGGCAATCGCAATCCGATTCCCGGAAGCCCGCTCGGAATTTGATCGAAGCGCGGCATCGGTCCCGCGCGCAGCTTCCCCGACGAGTCGTAGGCGTACGGCGCATGATCCGACGACACCATCTGGAGCACGCCGCCATTGAGCGCGGCCCATAGAGACTGGCGGTCTGAATCCTTGCGCAACGGAGGCGAACACATCCACATCGCACCCTCGGGCATCGGCCGGTCCATCGCCGCCTCGGTCAGCAAGAGATAATGCGGACAGGTCTCCGCATAGACGGGCTGACCGCGGCTGCGCGCCTGCCGCACGATCTCGGCCCCTTCGGCGGTCGAGA
>CAYUZM010001400.1:0-1550 GCA_964449665.1 uncultured Solibacteraceae bacterium | reverse complement strand
TTCGGGCTGGGTGGAGAACGCGTTCCGGGCGTCGAGGGCGTCGTTGCGGAAGAATTCGTAGAGCGAGCCGTGGAAGTCGTTGCCGCCGGACTTGGTGACGACGTTCACGACGCCGCCGGCGGTCTGGCCGTACTCAGCCTTGAGTGCATTGGTCTCGACGCGGAACTCTTCTACGATGTCGGCTTGCGGCACGACGCTGATTTCGTTGTGAACGGCGGCGGAGTTGGACACGCCATCGAGGAAAAATTGATTCCCATACGCCGGACCGCCGTTGATGCGCATCTGGGAGAACGTTTGATTGGACACTTCGGCGAAGCCGTCGGTCGCGTTCGAGCGTGGCTGAACGCCGGTGACAATTTTCACGAGATTGAAGACGTGGCGGCCGTTGAGAGGGAGGTCCTCGATACGCCGCTTTTCGACGACGGTGCCGACGTTGGAATCTTCGGTTTGCACGCGGGGAATGTCTGCCGTTACGTTGACACTCTCGGCAACGTCGCCAACCTGTAAGGGAATGTCGACGCGCAGGCGTTGGGATACTTCCAGAGTCAATCCGGTTTGGCGGAATCCCTTGAAGCCGGGAGCCGAGGCAGTGAGTTCGTATCCGCCAACGGGCAGGTTGGGGATGACGTAGATGCCATCAGTCGAACTTATACCGCGATAATCGAGCGACGTTGCGGTGGCTCTCACGGTGACAGTCACACCGGGCACGCCCGCGCCGGTTGTGTCAGTAATGGTGCCAGTGATTGTACCCAACGGAGACTGTGCAAACAGGGCCGGGGCGCAGAGGAGGAGCGGAAGCAAACGGGTCCGATTCAACATGGATGTGTTCCTACAGCTCAACATTCTGCGCTTGCATTTTGATTCAGGGAGGATAGAATGGGGTCAGTTAACGGTTAAGAAGCTTTGGTTTCAAATGTTTCAACGATCCATTCCGAGTTGGAACGGATCCTCGAAAGCCGCTGGTTGCGGGATTCCGCAGCACTTAAGGCGCTGTTGCGTTATGTGGTCGAGGAGACTTTAGCGGGGCGCCAATCGGGTTTGAAGGAGTACGCGCTTGGGTTGGCCGTGTTCCATCGACCAGGCAATTATGATCCCCGGAACGATGCGATTGTGCGTGTGCAGGCGAGCCAACTGCGGAAGAAGCTGGCCTCGTTTTACGAGCACGAAGGCCAGGAGTCTTCGCTTCGAATCGACCTTCCGCGCGGCGGCTATATTCCTCATTTCGTTCCGCAAGAACAGGCGATCATTCCTTCGGCAACGGGCGAGCAGCCTCTGGTGTCGCAGGTTGCCGAGGTCGTTTTCGAGCGAAAGCGATTTGCTTGGGGAGCGTTCGCGCTGGGGGTTCTGGCAGCTCTAGCAGCCGTTGGACTTGCGCGCTTACCTGAAAGGCGGGCCTCACTTGGGGCGGGCAAGCCGGTGTGGCGCGGATTCCTGGAACCGAAACGGCCCGTGGTTGTGAGCCTGGGAGTTCCCCTGTTCTTTACGGGGGGCGGCGGGTTGTTCGTGCGAGACGTGCAGGTCAACCAGGGAAGCGAGCCGAGCGAAAGTGT
>CAYUZM010001399.1:0-1551 GCA_964449665.1 uncultured Solibacteraceae bacterium | reverse complement strand
GTGGTCCGGTCTGGAGGCGAAGTGCGTCATCAATCCCTCCAGCGTACACGGGCATCGCGGAATCGCTTCGATCAACACGCCGGCCGGCTCGCGCGTCCCCAGCCTCCCCATGCCGGTGTCGAGCTTCAAATGATATGCCGTGCCCGGCTTCACCCCCGCCAGCGCATCGAGCGAATGAACCACCGGCGTCAGACCCCGCTCGGCTACGTGCGGCCCATCCGCCACCACCAGAATGCGCCCGCCAACCCCGGCCCCTCGTAACCCCCCGCCCCCCTCCGCCTTCTACCCCCCCCGCCCCCACGCCCCCCCGCCTCCGAGCCGCCCCCGCCCGCCAACCCCCGCCTCGCGTAACGCCACGCCCTCTTCGGCGTTCGACACCGCCAGCCACTCCGCCCCCTCGCCTTCGAGCAGGCGCGCAATCTCCACCGCGCCATGCCGGTACGCATCCGCCTTCACCACCGCCGCCACCGTCACGCCGGGCCCGGTCAACTTGCGAATCGCGCGGTAGTTGCCGGTCACCGCACCGCGTGAAATCTCCACCCACGAACGTTGCGGCAAGGTCATCGCGTCAATCTCCGGAACAGCGCTTCATACGAGTCCGTCACCGCCTCCCAACTGTATCGTTCCTCCACGCGCCGCCGCGCCCGCTCCCGCCACTTTTCGCGCTCAGCCTCGGTCATCGCCAGCACCTCGCGCATCTTCTCGCTCAGGTTCTCATGCGTGAACGCAATCGCCGCGCCGCCCGCCACTTCGGCATTCTCGGGCGTGTCCAGATACAACGTCAACGCCCCGCGTCCCATGTTCTCGATCAGCGCCGGATGCGTTCCGCCCACTTCGGTCGCATGAATATAGGCGAAGCAGTGCGAGCCCAGTTGCTTGTAGCCTTCTCCATAAATCGCCCCCGGCATCACCACGCGCGGGTCCTTCGTATCCCGCACGCGCCTGATGTACTCGGCGGCGTACGGCGCGTCGCCGATCAAAGCCAACTGATAGTCGCCCTCGACCCGTTCAAAGGCCTCGCGCACCAGCAGCGCGTTATTCTCCGGCTCCATCCGCGACACATAGAGAAAGTAACCTCCGCGCCGCAACCTTATCCCGTCCACAATCTCGTGCGCGGCAATCGCCTCCGGATCGGCGCCATAGGGAATGAACTCCGAATCCGCGCAATAGGTCTCGCGATAGTACGCCTTGATTTGCTCCGCGTCGCTCACCACGCGGGTGGGAAACCACGTCGACCAACGCTCGCTCCACTCATACCAGAGCTGCCCCAGACGGTTCCACTTCTTCCGGTTGCGCTCCAGCCCATCCACATTCAGCGCCACTCGAATGCCCGTCAACCGTGGCAGCCACGTGAAGATCGCATTGGCCGCGTTGCAATACAGCGCTACATCGGCGCGCCGGAACAACAGATCGATCGTGGAGAGACACGTGTGCGCCACCGTGTCGAAATACTTGTGCCGCAGTGTGGGAAGGTACACCAGCCGGCATCCCAGATAGTGCGTCGAAGAATGCCGCTGCCGGCAGTAAATCAGAACGTCGTGCCCGCGCGCC
>CAYUZM010001398.1:0-1552 GCA_964449665.1 uncultured Solibacteraceae bacterium | reverse complement strand
TCATGCGGTCGCGCACTGACGTGTCCATCAGGTCGGCGGCGAGCTGGGCTTTGACGAACTGATCGTAGGGCAGGTCGTCGTTGAAGGCCTTGATCACCCAATCGCGATAGGTGTAGGCGTGCGGATAGCGTTCGACGCGCTCGGGCTTCTGGCTGATGCGGTAGTCGTCTTCGCCGTAGCGGACCACATCCAACCAGTGCCGGGCCCACTTTTCGCCGTAGTGCGGCGAGGCGAGCAAGCGGTCGACGGCCTTCTCGTAAGCGTTGGGCGATTTGTCGGCCTCGAACGCTTTCACGTCCTCATAGGACGGCGGAAGCCCGGTCAGGTCGTAGCTCAGCCGGCGCAAGAGCGTGCGCCGCGCGGCCATTGGCGCGGGCTTCAATCCCGACTTCTCGAGTGCGGCGAGCACGAAGCGATCCGTATCTGTCGCGGGCCAGGAAGCGTTGGCAACCTTCGGAACTTCGGGGGTTTTAAGAGGCACGATCGACCAGAAGCGGCGCTGCGCGGCGGTGATCGTGTAGCCCTTGCCATTGGGACGCGTTGCCTGTTCGTCGGGCGGCCAATAGGCGCCGTCCTTCACCCAATTGGTGAGGTCGGCAATCTCGGAATCGTTGAGCTTCGGCGAGCTCTTCGGCATGCGCAGGCCTTCGCTTGCGTGCCGCACCGCTTGAATGAGAAGGCTCTTCTCGGGCTCCCCAGGCAGAATCGCCGGGCCCGACTTGCCGCCCTTGAGCATGGCCGCGCGCGACTCCAGTCGAAGGCCGCCCAACTGCGAGTTGGTATGGCAGGAGTAGCACTGCGCCGCCAGCACGGGGCGAATGCGGTTTTCAAAAAACTCGAGTTGTGCGGGCGTGGGCGCGGCGCTTTGCGCGGCAGCGGGTGAGGCGGCTTGCGCGGCGGCGGGTGGAGCAGCTTGCGCGGCGACGGGGGCGGCGAGCGAAAGGGGCAGAATCAACGTGGCGAGCAAGCGGCAATTCATCGGCGGCTCCTTTTCGTGAAGGCTTCGAACGGGGCAAGGGAGAAGGGAACGACGTGGTTCCCCATGGCAGTTAAAACTCGTAACGAAGGGCGAATTGCATCACGCGCGGCGGGCCGGCCGTGTTGAATTGCCCGAAGTTGGAGGGCGAGTTGGCGTCGAGGTTGGCATTCAGGAACGTGACGTTGTTGAACGCGTTGAACGCTTCGGCGCGGAACTGGATGCGGTGGCCTTCCCAGGGCATGGCGAACGCCTTGGCTACCGCAATGTCGATGTTGATCAGGTCGTCAAGCCGGATGGGAGCGCGGGCTCCGACCTCGCCCGCGTACATGGGCTTCCAATTGGCGGCTTCCTTCACCGTGGAGAACAAGCTGGGGTTGCCGAACTCGTTGAAGCCGATGGCCGACGAGTAGGCGGGGTTCACCGGATAGGCGATGGTGTTGAAGCCGAAGTTCGTCGGCCACAAACCGGTATAGGCGATGGCCGTGGGAAGTCCGGAGCGGTAGCGCATGATGGTGGACAACTGCCACCCGCCGACGATCTGGTTGGCCCAGCCGGGTGCGTTGGCGAAGAGCA
>CAYUZM010001397.1:0-1553 GCA_964449665.1 uncultured Solibacteraceae bacterium | reverse complement strand
CCTTCGGTTCACTCATCCCGTGTGCTTTCCGTTGTTCTCCATCCTCGCCGTTCAGGTCAGGTCGTTCTCGACGATGACGGTGTCGTTCCGCAGAGTTTTCTCACCTGGGATCTCCATCGCGCTCACGACGAGGCACACCGGCTCTTCCTCGTCGTCCGACGAGTCGAACGAGCTCTCTGGCCCTTTGGGCCCTCACTCCTCGTTGCGGCCGTTACGAATATGGACAGCCCAAGAACGCGGGCACTCCTGCGTGCGGTTCACGTAGCCGCCGACCAGTGTCAGGCCGTTGTCGTCGTGCGCCCCCTTCGTGACGCACGCAGGCACGTCCTCGGTCGCCACCGTTGGCGCCTTGGGCACAGCGTTCCGGAGCTCGTCGCAATGCGGTACCTTCCCGAGCTCGGCGAGTACCTCAACGTGTCGAAGGCCAGCGCGCGCGACCGACGAGCGGCGTGGTCTGCGGTCCTGAACGCCCTCTACGAGATCGCGCTTCGGCGCCCGCTCGCGACGCTTTCATTGCGCGTTCTCGCCCACGCTCCCGTCGTCGAGGACGCGCCACCAACTCGTTCACATCACCCCTACTCGCTATGACTCCCACCCGCACCATCACGTTCGATCGGGAGAAGCTCGCACACGCCGCAGCGAAGCTGTCACCCTTCGACCTCGCCATTCTCGTCCATCTCACGCTTCGAGCGACGCCCGCGACGGCCCTTCTCTGGATGAGCCCATCGAGGCTCGCTGAGGACCTCGCGATGCCTGAGCCGCTTGTCATGAACTCCATGCACCGGGTCTTCTCGGCCGGATTCGGTGAGAGCCGCCCGGACAACCGCGTTGCGTACCGACTCATCGACTTCGGCGACCTGCTCCAGAAAGTTGGTGCCCCTCCGCCGAATCTGCCGGTCGATCCCCGCCCTGTATGAGCTTTCCCACCGTTGAACTTGTCGTCCGCACGGGCGACGAGGACTACGCCGTCACGTTCGTCGCGCTCTCTCTCGCCCTCGAAGTTCCGCCTGCGGTTCTGCGGGAACGCCTGGAACGCTGGGTGCTTCGCCAGCATGCCACGCAGTCTCATTCCGACTGGTCCCCGGATCCCTTGCAGGGAAGGGGGACTATAGGGGGAAGGGTTGTCTGTCCGACAGAGCAACAGACAGACACGACAGACGAAGAGAATATATTACTGTCCGAAACAGACAGACAGGACAGGAGAGAAGAGGGTTCGGGAGAAGAGAACCAGGCGTCGGTCGGAATGAACGACAGCGGATGGACTGCGGAGCCGGACAGCGCCGCGGCGCTGCCCTCGCTCATGAAGGTCACGCCGATGGTCGACATGAACATGATGAGGCCGTCCTGGTTGACCAGGGGGCCGAGCACGTAGCGCTCCACCAGGAACGCCGTGATCGCCATGATGACGGCGGCGAATAGGAGGCCGGCGACGATCGCCGCCCACACCGGAAAACCCTTGGCCACCAGCCAGTCGAGCGAGCGCACCAGCGCGAGACCCGCCAGCAGCACCATCGCGCCCTGCGCGAAGTTGAACACGCCGGACGCCTTGAAGA
>CAYUZM010001396.1:0-1554 GCA_964449665.1 uncultured Solibacteraceae bacterium | reverse complement strand
TTATCAAAGGGTTTCAACCCCTCTTTTTTCACCAGTGTCGCGATCAACCGCGCGTAAAGGTGATTGCTCTCAGGACTGCGCTCCATATGCTCTTCAAAATCGACGGCAACCTTAAACAACTCCTTGAACTCAGGATCGTGCTGATGCAACTGATAATAAAGGTTGCTATCCCCCAACAACACCACCTTGAGGTTGAGCGGAATAGGTTCCGGTTCGAGCGAAACAGTACTCACCATACCTAACATCTGTTCCAGGGAGCCGATATTAATCTCATTAGAGCGTAACGCCCTTTTCAACGCCTCCCAGCTAAAGGGGTTCTGCAATAACTTATCGGCCTCTAACACCAGGTAACCATTATTGGCACGATGCAGGGCGCCTGACTTAATCAGGGTAAAGTCGCTAATCAAAGTCCCCATCATCGACAGGTGCTCAACACGCCCCAGCAGATTTTGATAGGTGGGATTGTCCTCATAAACCACTGGTGCGCCATCACCACTACGATGCTCTACCAGCAGATTGACCTGATAGCGCTTAAACGACCCGGGACGTGACGCCAAGCGACTGAAATCGGTCTCTTCATCATTGCCACGACGAAAGTCATCAACATTCTCAACAAGATCGTTCTGCACCGCATCAAAATAAGCCAACACCGCAGCATGACCAGCATAAGATGTTTTTAGCTCGTCGATCATGTGACCCACCGCTGCGATGGTCACTTCGCGATTAAGACCATTGAGCCGTTCATGTACCTCGCGCCGCCACAGCGGAATCTTATTCAGAGCGCGCTGCAACTCATCCTGCAACAGCTTGATCTCCGCCTCTATACGCACCCTCTCATCATCCGGGATTTTTTTAAACTCCTTCGGACTGACTACCAGCTCGCCTTGCATCGGGGCAAAGGAAAATCCATTAGGGGTATTGATCAGGGCGATCTGTTTCTCTGTTGCTGACTTGCGAACCGCTTCTATATTGCACTCCTGCCTCTGCCTCAGCTCATCATCCAACGCCTGTATACGGCTACCATAATCATCACTCTCAAATGCTGCCGGTATTACTGTGCGCAACGCTTCAACAAGCTGATCCATATCACGGCGCAACTGACCACAGCGCCCGTGCGGCAAACTGATTTTGTGTGGCTTGTGCGGCTGTTCGAAATTATTGACATAACACCATTCGACAGGCGTCTCCTCAGCAGCCGCCTTCTGTCGCAACAGCTGGTTGATCACACCATATTTGCCGCTACCCGCTGGGCCAAGTGCAAACAGGTTATAACCATGTTTCTTGATGCCAAGGCCAAAATGGATCGCCTCCAGGGCCCGCGCCTGACCGATAATCGCACCAAGCTCCTCGAGATCAGCGGTGGTGTTGAAATCAAATAGGGTGATATCACAAGCGTGGTAGAGCTGCTGCGCCGACAAGGGTGTTAATGCGGTCATCTGTTTGTCTTTGTAATTATCAGGAATAGATAAGATGATCATAGCCCATTGGCTACATGCCATAGGTTACATAAAGGAGACCTGCCTCAGGGCGAAGCAGGCCGATACTGAGATGTCA
>CAYUZM010001395.1:0-1558 GCA_964449665.1 uncultured Solibacteraceae bacterium | reverse complement strand
CGCCGATGTGGTGGTGAACGACCTCGTCTACGGCACCGTCACCAAGGCCACCAGCGATCTTGAAGACTTCGCGCTGCTGCGTTCCACCGGCATGCCGACCTACCACATGGCCTCCTGCGCCGACGACGCCGACCTCCGCATCACCGACATTCTGCGCGGCCAGGAACATCTCGCCAACACGTTCAAGCACGTGCTCATCTTCGAAGCTCTCGGCGTGGATGTGCCGCGCACCGCGCACCTGCCGCTGCTGATGGCCCCCGACGGCGCCAAGCTCTCGAAGCGCATTCATGGCCCCGTCGTCAGCGTCACCACCTATCGCGACGCGGGCTTCCTTCCGCACGCCTTCATCAACTTTCTTGCCCTGCTCGGCTGGTCGCCCAAAAACGACCGCGAGAAGATGTCGCGCGAGGAGCTTACCGAGCTGTTCTCGCTCGAAGGCATCAACCGCAGCAACGCCACCATCAACTTCACCGAACAGGAACCCTTCGATCCGAAGGCCGTGTGGCTTAACGCCGAACACATCCACTCGATTGAGCTCGACGAACTCGCCCGCCGCCTGATGCCCTACGCGCAGAAGGCCGGCTTCGATGGCGCCACGCCCGAAAAGCTCCGCGCCCTAGCCCCGCTGCTGCAGGAGCGCATACGCTTGCTCGGCGACATCTCGACCGTCGCCGATTTCTTCTTCGTCGAGCCCCGCTCCTACGAGCCAGCGGAGTTGATCCCGCAAAAGGGCGATGCCGCGATGGCCGCGCTTGCTCTTCGCAAAGGGAAGGAGGTTCTGGCCGCGGCGCCCGATTTCAGCCACGCCACGCTCGAACCTGCCCTTCGCGCCGCAGCCGACGAACTCAAGATCAAAGCGGGGCAGATGTTCCAGCCCATTCGCGTCGCCGTGTGCGGCCGCAAGAACGCGCCGCCGCTTTTCGAAACGCTGGAAGCGCTCGGCCGTGACACCGTGCTCGCGCGCATCGATTTTGCCTTAGGAATTGTGTAATGAACGAAGCCGATTCAGCCCCCTCGCATTTTATTCGTGACATCATCCTGGCCGACAACGCCAGCGGCAAACATGGCGGGCGCGTCCATACCCGCTTTCCGCCGGAGCCCAACGGCTACCTCCACGTCGGCCACGCCAAGAGCATCATGCTCAACTTCGGCCTCGCCGAAGAGTTCGGCGGCAAGTGCAACCTGCGCTTCGACGACACCAACCCCACCAAGGAAGAGACCGAGTACGTCGAATCGATCATCGAAGACGTGAAGTGGCTCGGCGGCGATTTCGGCGACCGCCTCTTCTACGCCTCCGACTACTTCCAGCAGCTCTACGATTGGTCCGTCGATCTCATCAAAAAAGGCAAGGCCTTCGTCTGCGATTTGAGCGGCGAGCAGGTGCGCGAAACACGCGGCACCCTCACCGAACCTGGCCAGAACAGCCCCTACCGCGATCGAAGCGTGGAAGAGAATCTCGACCTCTTCGCGCGCATGAAGGCCGGCGAATTCAAGGACGGTCAGCACATCCTGCGCGCCAAGATCGACATGGCCTCGCCCAACATCAACCTGCGCGACC
>CAYUZM010001394.1:0-1563 GCA_964449665.1 uncultured Solibacteraceae bacterium | reverse complement strand
GATCCCGTGGCGCGCGCAACCCCGTGGCGGCTTTCCGTCCTCATTGTCGACGACGCTTCCACCGCGCCCATGCCCGCCCGCTGGCCCGATCCCGCGCCGCTCTCCCTTACGCCCGTCGAAATTCTCCACCTCCGCGCCAACCTCGGCCACCAACGCGCCATTGCCCTCGGCCTCTATCACATCCACGAAACGCGCCCCGGCGCCACCGTGCTTGTCATGGACGGCGACGGCGAAGACAAGCCCTCCGACCTACCCGCACTGCTCGCCGAATACGACCGCTCGGGCCGCCGCGATGCCGTCTTCGCTGCCCGCGGCAAACGCATGGAGTAGTTCACCTTCCAGTTCTTCTACCGCCTCTACCGGTTGCTCCACCTCGCCCTCACCGGCATCGAGGTCCGCGTCGGTAACTTCAGCGTGCTCCCCCCGGAAGCGCTCGCCCGGCTCATGGCCGTCAGCGATCTGTGGAATCACTACGCCGCCGCCGTCTTGCGGGCACGACTTCCGCGCCGCACACTGCCTCTCGCCCGCGGCAGCCGCCTCGCCGGCAACTCGCAAATGAACTTCACCGGACTTCTCGTCCACGGCCTCAGCGCCATCTCCGTGTTCAGTGACCGCGTGAGCGCCCGCCTGCTCGCCGCCTCCGCCGCGCTGGGCGTGGCCGTCACCGCGCTCTCTCTCGCCGCCGCCGCCGCATGGGCCGCGGGCGTCGCGCTTCCGCCCGCGCTTTTGTACGCGCTCATCGCGCTCGGCGCCGTCACCGTGCAGAGCATGTTGCTCACGGCGTTCTTCGTCTTCCTGATCGCGCACCGCCGCGCCACGCCGGGCTTCCTGCTGCCGCGCGACGCGCACCTGTTCCTCCTTGGCGTCTCCGTCGCCGGCGAACGCTCCTCGCTCCAACGCCTCGCCGAAGCGCTGCACTCGGCTGCCGTGCCGTCCGCCACCGAGGTCCACAAATGAGCCACGCCGTGCCCGCCGTCGGCTATCAATACGAAGGCGCGGAACTCGATCTCTTCGAGAAGGCCGTCAACTGGAAGGCCTATTGGAGCGGCCGCATCGCGCGTTACCTGCGCGGCAACGTTCTGGAAGTGGGCGCGGGCATCGGCGCAAACACCGCGCTGTTCACCGCCCACGCCTTCGACACCTGGACGTGCCTCGAACCGGACGCCGCCCTCGCCGCCCGCATCGCGCTTCCCGCAGGCGGACGCCACCATTCCCGCATCGGCACCACGGCCTCGCTCGATCCCACCGACCAGTACGACGCGATCCTCTACATCGACGTGCTTGAACACATCGAAGCGGACGCCGCCGAACTCAGCCGCGCCGCCCTCCACCTGCGCCCCGGCGGCCATCTCATCGTTCTCTCGCCCGCCTGGCCCTTTCTGTTTTCGCCCTTCGATGCCGCCATCGGCCACTATCGCCGCTACACCCGCGCCTCGCTCCGCGCCGCCGCCCGCTCCACCACCGCCTCCACCACCCCCGCCGCCACCCGCTCAACCGCACTCCTCGAACGCGAGATGATCTACCTCGACTGCGCCGGCATGCTCGCCTCCGCCGCCAACCGCC
>CAYUZM010001393.1:0-1567 GCA_964449665.1 uncultured Solibacteraceae bacterium | reverse complement strand
GGTGTCGACATCGGTCGGCACAAAGGTGGCGACCGTGGCGTGGTGGGCGGCGACGCAGAGGGCGAAGTAGTCCTCGCGCGTGGCATCGTCGTCGAGCGCGGCCTGCTGCAAAGCCTCGCCGCGCGCGAGCACGTCGAGGTAGCCGGGGCACTCGATGAGGCGCGCGCCGTCGTCGATGCGCGGCACGGCGAGGAAGGGGGCGGTATTGCGCACCTGTTCGACGATCGTCGCCGGGCCGATATAGCTTTTATTGCCTACGCGCACCGTGCCGCCCCGGCGCGGTTCACGCGCGTGGTTCCGGTGTGCGCCCGTACGTGCGCCGGGCGCTTTGGGCTAGAAGTGAATGCCAACGAGGAACTCAGCCTGATTGAGATTGCTTTCGAGCAGCCCGGAAGCCGCCGAGAAGAAGTTCTTCGAGCCGCGGCGCGTCCAGCGCACTTCGGTGGTGATGCGCACGACGGGTTTGAATTCGAGGCCGCCGCCGAAGGCGAAGCCGCCGCTGGAGGAGTCCTTGAATTCGTCGGGCGAAAGGAACTGGCCCGGATTGGTGATGGTACGCGTGACGCCGGTGATCTTGTTGAACGAGGGGCCGGCGGCGACGTAGGGAGTCCAGAGCCCCTCTTTGAAGCGGTACTTCACCATTACGGGGAACTCGAACTGATTCGCTTTGACGTTCAACTCGGCGGGTGCGGCGTTGGCCTGATAGGCGAGCCGTTTCCACAACACATCGATGGAGACGCTGAGCCGCAGCGGCAGCCGGACTTCCAGCGAAGGTCCGACGGTATAAGGATTACGAAGTGACCTGTAGTTGAACGCAGGTCCGCCCGACGTTTTGAACGCCTCCGTGAACGGGACCCCGCCCTTAACTCCGAGGGAGATGTGTTGCGCCGCTAGCGGGGCGGCGAGCAACAAAAGTCCAAGGAAATGTTTCATGCTTCATTGTACGTGCGAACGGGCCCGCCGGGTACGCGGGAAATGGATCCGGCGGGTGCGTTGGGGACGGGTCAAGGCGCTATTCCGGCTTGTCGGTTTTGAGGAATTGCGCGATGGAGCGGATGGCCTGGCGTGTGCGGTGCTCGTTCTCGATGAACGAAAAGCGCACGTGGCCTTCGCCGAGCGGGCCGAAGCCGATGCCGGGGGAGACGGCGACGAGCGCCTTTTCGAGCAGGCGTTTGGAGAAGTCGAGCGAGCCCATCTTTTGGTATTGTTCGGGCATGCGTGCCCACAGGAACATGGTTCCTTTCGGCGTCTCAACTTCCCAACCGGCGCGGTTGAGTCCCTTTACGAGCACGTCGCGGCGCTTGCGGTAGACCTCGCAGATTTTGTGTGGCTCGTCGTCGCAATCGCGCAGGGCGATGATGCCGCCGATTTGCAGCGGCTGGAAGATCCCGTAGTCGAGGTAGCTCTTGATGCGGGCCAGGGCGGCGATCATGCGCGGGTTGCCGAGGCAAAAGCCCATGCGCCAGCCGGCCATGTTGTAGCTTTTCGACATGGAGAAGATCTCGACGCAGTTCTCGATCGCGCCTTCGACCTGAAGAATGCTGGGCGGTTTGTAGCCGTCGAAGGG
>CAYUZM010001392.1:0-1569 GCA_964449665.1 uncultured Solibacteraceae bacterium | reverse complement strand
GTGGGCCGAGCGCATTGGGCGGCGGTACATTCTCTACGACGGATTCATCACCGACTGCAAGCTGCCGAATCCGTGGTGGGTGTTGAAGGGCGAGCGGTTCGACATTGTGCCGAACGAGCGGGCGCTGGCCTACAAGCCGATGTTCCGCGTGAAGGGCGTGCCGCTGTTCTACACGCCGCTGTTCTACAAGTCGCTCGAGGACCAGCCGCGCAAGAGCGGGTTCCTGATGCCGAACATCGGCACCAGTTCGCGGCGCGGCAAGATGCTCGGGCTGGGCTACTTCTGGGCGATCAACCGGAGCTACGACGTGACGTACCGTTCGCAGTACTTCACGCAGCGAGGCTTTGCGCATCACTTCGACCTGCGCGGAAAGCCGATGCAGAACGCCGACTTCAACATGATCCTGTACGGCGTGCAGGATAAGGGGCGGCTGCTCGACGACGGCACGCGGCGGAAGGAGGGCGGCTTTCTGCTGACCTTCAACGGGCGCGCGGAGTTGCCGAAGGGGTTCTACGCGCGCGGCGAGGTGAACTATCTCAGCTCGTTCGTATTCCGGCAGTCGTTCACCGAGAGCTTTAACGAAGCGGTGTTCAGCGAGGTGCACTCGCGCGGGTTTGTGCGCAAGGACTGGTCGACGTTCAGTTTGACGTCGCGGTTTGAACGCAGCGAGAACTATCAGGGCGACGACCTGAACGACCGCATCGTGATTCGCCATTTGCCGCAGGTGGAGTTCCGCACGCGCGACCGCGAACTGGCGCGGGGGATTCCGTTGTGGGTCTCCTTCGATTCGGTGGCGGGGCTGGTGCGGCGGAATCAGCCGTTGTTTCAGACGCGGCAGTTTGTGGAGCGCTTCGACATTGCGCCGCGGCTGATGACGGCGGTGCGGTGGAAGGAGTTCTCACTGCTGCCCTATGTGGGCGTGCGCGAGACGCACTACGGCTCGAGTTTCCAGCAGCGGCCGAGCGTGGCGCTGGGGACGTTGGACATCACGGGGCAGGGCTTGACGCGGAGTTCGCAGGAGTATGGCGCCGAGCTGATGCTGCCTTCGCTCGAGCGTGTGTTCGACGCGCCGAAGTGGCTGGGCGGCGAGAAGCTGAAGCACGTCATCGAGACGCGCGGCGGCTACCGGCGCGTGCGCGGCATTGACGATTTTGACCGCTACATCCGCTTCGACGATACGGAGCTGCTCTCGAACACCGAAGAGATCGACTACTCGCTGATCAACCGCGTGTACATCAAAGAGAACGGCGTGGTGCGCGAGTTGTTGAGCTGGCAGTTGTGGCAGAAGCGTTATCTGGACCCGACGTTTGGCGGAGCGCTGGAGCCGGGCGTGCGCAACACGCTGCTGACGCAGACCGAGATGACGGGGTTCGCGTTTCTGGACGGCTCGCGCAAGTATTCGCCGGTGGTGAGCTCACTGCAGTTGAACCCGACGCGGATGATCGGCGTGGAGTGGCGGGCCGACTACGACACGGTGCGGCGGCGGATTGTGAACACGTCGATTCAGGCGAACTTCCGGGCGTCGGCGTTCTTTGTGTCGGCCGGGCACAACCTGGTGAAGAGCGAGCA
>CAYUZM010001391.1:0-1571 GCA_964449665.1 uncultured Solibacteraceae bacterium | reverse complement strand
GACGGACATCCCGGTGGCGGTGGACACCTACCGCGCCGAGACCGCCGCCGCCGCCCTGGACGCCGGGGCGGCGATGGTGAACGACATCACCGGACTGAGCGACCCGGGGATGGCGCCGGCGGTGGCCGCGGGCGACGCCGGGCTGTGCGTGATGCACATCAAGGGGGCGCCCAAGCAGTTCCCGCCGGACTTCGACTACCGCTCGCTGACCGGGGACATCGCCCGCTACCTCGAAGCGCGCACCGCCGCGCCTCTTCCCGATTGGAAGGCCGCCCTCGAACATTCGCTCGACCACCCCGCCGCCGGGCCCTCGCTCAGCGAACTCGCCGCCGGCAAACGAACCGCCGCCATCAGCGTCTGCGACATTACCCGGCCCGCCCCCAACCGCCTCGTCCTCCCCTCCGTCCTCGCGCGCCTCGAAGACGCCGGCATCCCCCGCTCCGGCATCACCATCCTCATCGCCACCGGACTCCACCGCCCCGCCACCGATGCCGAAATCCTCGAAATCGCCGGCCCCGAGATCGCCGCCTCCTACCGCGTCGAAAACCACTACGCCCGCAACCTCAGCGAACACCGCCACCTCGGTAACACCGCCTCCGGCACGCCCGTCTACGTCGACGAACGTTTCGTCTCCGCCGATGTCCGCATTACCCTCGGCTTTATCGAACCCCACCTCATGCTCGGCTACTCCGGCGGACGCAAACTCGTCGCCCCCGGCCTCGCCGCCCAGGAAACCATCAAGGTTCTCCACAGCCCCAAGTTCATGCGCGACGCCCGCACCCACGAAGGCTCCATTGCCGACAACCCCCTCCATCGCGAGCTCCTCGAAATCGCCGCCATGGCCGGCCACCAGTTCATGGTCGACGTCGCCCTTACCCGCAAACGCGAAATCGCCGGCGTCTTCGCCGGTGAACCCGTCGCCGCCCACCGCTCCGGCGTCGACTTCGTCTCCCGCGTCATGCTCGAACGCTTCGACTCCCCCGTCGACGCCGTCATCACCACCGCGGCCGGCTATCCCCTCGACCTCACGTTCTACCAGGCCGTCAAAGGACTCACCGCCGCTCAGCACATCGTCAAACCCGGCGGCCGAATTCTGCTAATGGCCTCCTGCGACGAAGGCCCCGGAGCCGAAGAGTTCCGCAACATGCTCAAAACCACCGCCCCCGCCCTCGAGTTCCTCGACGCCATCAACACCACGCCTGTCGTAGTCGACCAATGGCAGCTCGAAAAACTGGCCATGGTCACCGAACGCGCGGACTTGTTCTTCTACGTCCCCGGCCTCCCGGCCGACTACTACCCCTCTCTCTGGGGACGCGCCTTCGAATCCCCTCAAGCCGCCCTCGCCGCGCTCCTCGATGGCCTCCCCCGCGGAGCTCGAATCGCCGTCATCCCCGAAGGCCCCTACGTGGTGCCCAAAGTTGAATCCCACGACGAAGAAAGCGTCAACGCATGAAGCTAATCTACCTCGCCGTCCTCGCCGTCTCTCTCGCGCATGCCCAAAAATGGCAGCCCCTCTGCAACGGCCACGACCTCGCCGGCTGGGAATCCCGCGGCGACGGCACCTGGTCCGT
>CAYUZM010001390.1:0-1574 GCA_964449665.1 uncultured Solibacteraceae bacterium | reverse complement strand
AATCAAATGCTGCTCATTGCGCTGGTGCTTGCCGCGCTTCCACTTGCCGCGCAGGTGCCCGATGCGCAGCGCGGGCGGCTGCTGGCGGCGATGGACGACTCGTCTCCGAAATGGGGTGTTCTCTCGCGCCGCATTTGGGAGTTCGCCGAGTTGGGCTACCACGAGAACAAGAGCTCGAAGCTGCTGCAAGACGAACTGCGCGCGGCGGGATTCAAAGTGACAGCGGGGATTGCGGGCGCGCCGACGGCATTTGTTGCCGAGTGGGGAACGGGCAAGCCGGTGATCGGACTGATGGGTGAGTTCGACGCGCTACCGGGGCTCTCGCAAGACACCGTGGCCGAGCGGAAGCCTCTCATCGAAGGTGGTTCGGGACATGGTTGCGGGCACAACCTGTTTGGCGCGGCGGTGGCCTTTGCGGCGGTGACCGCGAAGAGCTACATGGAGCAGAACCATCTGACCGGTACGCTCCGCTTCTACGGAACGCCGGCGGAGGAGGGGGGCAGCGGCAAGGTTTATATGCTGCGCGCGGGCGTGTTTGACGGCACAGATGCGGTGCTGACGTGGCATCCAGGCGATGCGAACCGGGCGAACCTGGGCAGCAGCCTCGCCAACATCACGGGGAAGTTTCGTTTCCACGGCCTGGCGGCGCATGCGGCATCCGCTCCCTGGGCGGGACGATCGGCACTGGATGGCGTCATGCTCCTCGGGCACGCGATTGACATGATGCGCGAACACGTTCCGCAGGAGACGCGGATGCACTACATCGTGACCAAAGGCGGCTCGGCGCCCAACATTGTGCCCGCCTTCGCCGAGGCATATGTGTATGCGCGCCACCCCCAGATGGCCGTGCTTGACGGCATATGGGAACGGATGGACAAGGCCGCCCAAGGTTCCGCGCTCGCCACGGGGACTCGCGCCGAGGTGGTGCTGCAGAGCAGCGTGTGGGACGTGCTTCCCAACGATGCGTTGACGGCGTTGCTACAGAAGAACATGAAACTTGTGGGCGGGGTGAAATACACGGACGAAGAGCGCGCGTTCGCGGTGAAATTGCGCGAGACGTTCGATCAAGTAGGATTGCCGCCGCTCGGAAGCGAGGAGAGTGTGGTTACGGACGATCGCGGCGTGGGCGGCTCCACCGATGTCGGCGACGTCAGCCACGTGTTGCCGACCGGACAGTTTACGGCCGCCACCTACGTTCCAGGCACTCCTGGCCACTCCTGGCAATCGACAGCCTGCGCGGGATCCACGATCGGCCGCAAGGGAATGCTGACCGCCGCCAAGACGCTGACGCTCACGGCGCTCGAGTTGGTAACGCAACCGAAAAACGTGGACGACGCCAAAGCGGCGTTTGCAAAACGAAGCGCCGGCGTGCCCTATAAGTCGCGAATACCCGCTGGCACCCAACCTCCGCTAAACTATCGGGGCAACTAGATGCCTCTACGCGTCGGCTTCCTCATCTATCCCGAGTTCACGCAACTGGACATGACGGCGCCGTTCGAGGTGTTCGCCCGGATGCCCGAAACCGAAGTTCTGGTTCTGTGGAAGGCGCGCGACGCCGTTCCCTCCGAACCTGG
>CAYUZM010001389.1:0-1575 GCA_964449665.1 uncultured Solibacteraceae bacterium | reverse complement strand
ACGATGGCCTGCCCCGGAATCGACGCCTTTCGCAGAAACACCCGCACGCGCACCGATCCGCGCTCGGTAAACTTCACCGCATTGCTCAACAGGTTGTTCAGAATCTGCCGCAGCCGCAGCGGGTCGCCGATCAGCCGCGCCGGTAGATCGGGCGCTATCTCCAACTTCAGTTCGATGTCCTTCGCCCGCGCCTGCGCCGACACGCCGCGTGCGCAATCGGAAACCACTGACCGCACCTCCACCGGAATCTTCTCCAGCAGCATGCGCCCCGCTTCGATCTTCGACAGGTCGAGAATGTCGTTCAGCAGCGAGAGCAGCGTATTGGCGCATCCCTGCGCCGTCTCCAAGTGCTCCTTCTGATGATTCGTCGGCGCCTCTTCCAGCAGTATCTCGATCATGCCCAGCACGCCGTTCATCGGCGTTCGAAGCTCGTGTGAAATATTGGCCAGGAACTCGCTCTTGGCGCGGCTCGCCGCCAGCGCTTTCTGCATCGTTTCTTCCAACTGCTCGGTGCGCTGCCGGATCTTGTCTTCCAGCCCCTCCTGATACTCCCGCACCTGATCGCGCGACTGCTTCAACACATCGATCATCGCGTTCAGGCTGTGGCCCAAATACTCCACTTCGTCGCCGGTCCGCGACACCTGCACCGGCTCCAGCCGCCCTTCCCGCACCGCCGAAATGCCACGCTGCAACTGGTGCAATGGCTTGGCCAGCAAGTGATGCGAATAGAGGGCCACCACCCCGCCCACCACGCCAATCACCACCGCCAGAAGCACTACTTTGCTCGCATCGAACTGATTCCGCATCAGATCGAAGCCGAAATACACGCCGGAAACCCAGGCAACCAAAAGGGTTGTAAAAACGGAATAACGCCGCGCCAGCGATCCTTGCGCCGGTCGTCGGACCTCGGGCGTGCTTCCCTCTGGACGTTCGTCCATACATCCTTGATCCCACATTTAGCTGGGAACTCCTATGGACGGTTCACCTTAGATTGAACCCTATATGTCTTTAGGGTTGGGGCATAGTACCCACCTCCGTTTCCCCCCAAACAGGCGAGTGTTGCCCGCTCTGATAAACTCGAAACGAATATCCGGCCGCCTTAGATACGCCCACGGACGGGCTCGGCACCATGCAGGGCCGCGAGGCCCCAAAACGTTGCCCGCGCCGGCGCTCTATTGTGCCTGGCGTTCCTGACTAAAGATGCACGTGTCCCCCCGCCTCTCCGTTACCCTCTGCGGCATCCCACTTCCCACCCCCATCCTCGCCGCCTCGGGAACCTTCGCCTACGGCGTTGAATTTCAGGGGCTCCTCGACTGGTCCTGGCTCGGCGGCATTGTCGTGAAAGGCCTTTCCCGCCACCCCATCGCGGGCAACCCTCCCCCCCGCCTTTGGGAAACCGAAGCGGGTATGATGAACTCCATCGGTCTCCAGAACATCGGCGTCCAGGCCTTTGTCCGCGACAAACTCCCCCTGCCCGCCTCCGCCCCCTGCCCCATCTTCGCCCACGTCTTCCGCCACGAAGTCGAAGACTACGCAGAAGTCGTCCCCGCCCCGGAAGATGCCCCCCGTCTGGCC
>CAYUZM010001388.1:0-1577 GCA_964449665.1 uncultured Solibacteraceae bacterium | reverse complement strand
GAGCCGCTAAGCCCAACTGCTTCAAATGGTTCGAGCACTGCATGCGGCGGCCAGCTTCGCGTGCTGCTTGCACAGCCGGCAGCAACAGTGCGACGAGAATGCCAATGATGGCGATCACCACCAGCAATTCCACCAGCGTAAAGCCCTTGGGTGGGGAGCAATTGCGTCGAATCATCTCTCTGTTCCTACTTCGTCTTACATTCCTGAGCGGGCCGCCAGCAGCGCCCCCCAAGCCATGCCTGAAAACCAATTTCCATTCCAACTCAGTTTCGGCGGCGGCGAACACCCCAACCGCACACAGCCATCGTCGCCAGCAACCACGTGGCCGGTTCGGGAACTGCTGCGGACCCCAGCGCGCCAGCGCCAGAGCCGGACGTATTTCCAAACCGCGCCTTCCAATAGGTGTAGTCAGACGCCGAGATAGTGCCGCCGTCGCCGCGGAAGCCGATTGCCGCTTCGGTCGCTGCGCCCAAATTATCGCGCCACAGCGTATAGTCGGCCGCATCCACCACGCCGTTGCCATTTAAATCGCCGGCCACCTGCCTCGCCGGGTTTTAAGCCCAGGCAAACACCCTTCCCCAGAAGGCCCCACCCCCCCCCTTCCCGCAAATACCCCCGCGCCCGCCGTGCCTCCACGCTCACCCCCGGCCTCCACACCCCTCACCTGCCCTGCCGCCCCCGCCCCGCGCCCTTGTGCACGACCGGCTGCCGCAGCACCCATTCGGCCCCCCGCACCCTCACGCTCACCACCGTCCGCCACCGCCCCAACCTGGCCCCCCGCTACCGCCCCAACCTGGCCCCTCGCCGCCCACCGCCCCTGCGCCCAAACCTCGCCCCCCATCAGCAACACAACCAGGGGGACTAGACAAAGACGGTGCACTCAGTCCTATTCTATGAGTAGGTGGAAGCTCTTCAGCGAATTCTGTTAGACCGTGATGAGAGCGCGCCGCTCGACGTGGCGGCTCTCGAACTGGCCCGTGTCGAATACCCCGGCATGGCGCTCGAACCCTTCCTGGACCTCCTCAGCTCGCACGCCCGCGAACTGGACGACCGCGTCCCCCCCGCCGCCAGCGGCGTCGAATTCGTCAAGATCGCCTGCGAATACCTGTTCGACGAACTCGGCTTCCGAGGCAACACCGAGCGCTACTACTCGGCCGAAAACTCCTGCCTCAGTCAGGTCCTGCTCAACCGCACCGGCATCCCCATCACCCTCGCCGTTGTCCTTATTGAAATCGCCCGCCGCATCGACCGCCCCATCTTCGGCGTCTCCCTCCCCGGCCACTTCATCGCCCGCTACGGCGCCGAAGGCGACGGCCTCTTCATCGATTGCTTCCACGGCGGCCGCCTCATGGATGCCGGCCAGTGCCGCGAACTCGCCCTCGAAGTCTCCGGCGTCGACATCGCCTCCAACCCCGCCCTCCTCGAACCCGCCACCAAGCGCAGCATCCTCGTGCGCATGCTCAATAACCTCCGCAACGCCTACCTGCGAGAAGAGAATTTTTCCTCTCAAATTGCCGTCCTCGACCTCCTCCTGCTCGCCATGCCCCAATCCGCCGACGAGTACAAACAGCGCGGCG
>CAYUZM010001387.1:0-1577 GCA_964449665.1 uncultured Solibacteraceae bacterium | reverse complement strand
TGCTCAACTCCGACATGGGCACGGCGCGCTTCGAACATGAGTTCAGCGACACGCTGTCGCTGCGCAACCAGTTCCGCCTTAGCCGCACCAAGCGCGACTCGGTCGTCGTCGCGCCGCGCTTTTCCAACGACGACAACCTTGTCATGAACCGCAACAGCCCGTCGTGGATCACCAAGGACGACGTGCTCGACAACCAGACCGACTTCCGCGCGCAATTCAAGACCGGCGGCGTGCAACACGCCGTCGTCGGCGGCGCGGCCTTCACGCGCGAGAACAACCAGCGCGTGGGACGCACCGCGGCCAACATTCCGCAGACCACGCTCCACAACCCCAACTTCAACGATCCCTGGACGGGCACGTTCACGCTCAGCCCCATTCGGGGCAACGCCACCGGCAACACGCAGGCCGTGTTTCTGTTCGACACCGTCAAGCTGCACCGCAAGTTCGAGGTGAACGGCGGGCTGCGCTGGGAGCGCTTTGACACGAACGGCATCAACTCGGCGGGCGCGGCGCTCGATCGCGTGGACAAGATGGCCACGGTGCGCGCGGCGGCGATCTACAAGCCGGTGGAGGCAGGCAACGTTTACTTCAGCTATGGCACGTCGATGAACCCGTCGCTCGAAGGCGTCGCCTACCAGACGGCCAACACGGCCATCGAACCCGAGAAGACCTACACCACCGAAGTGGGCACGAAGTGGGAGTTGATGAACGCCAGGCTTCTGCTGAGCGGCGCCATCTTCCACGTGGAGAAGACCAACGCGCGCACGCCCGGCGTGCTTCCCGACGAGCCGGCGCAGGTGCTGCAAGGCAACCAGCGCGTGAACGGCGCCGAGTTGGGCATCACCGGCAACATCACGCGCAACCTGCGCGTCTTCGGCGCCTACACGCTGCTCGATAGCGAGATCACGAAATCGAACACGCCCGCCGAACTGGGCAAGTCGTTCCTCAACACGCCGAAGAATTCGATGAGCCTCTGGTCGAGCTATTCGATCAAGAAGCTGACCATCGGAGGCGGCGTCCGCTTCATCGACAGCCGCTTCGGCAACAATACGAACACGCGGCGCGTGGACTCCTATTGGACACTCGACACGCTGGCGCAGTACACCATCAACAAACACCTCGACCTGCGCATGAACCTCTACAACCTGAACGACGCTTACTACTTCGAGAGGCTCGGCGGCGGACACCTGGTGCCCGGCGCGGCGCGGTCGGCGATGGTGACCACCAACTTCCGCTTCTAGCGAGCAACACCATGCTGATACAAGTTCCTCATGTGTTGACCGATGAGCAGGTGGCCCACTGCCGCCTGCTGCTGGAAGCCGCCGAATGGGTGGATGGGCGCGTCACGGCCGGCTACCAGTCGGCGCGGGCGAAGAATAACGTGCAACTCGCCGAAGGGCATCCGGCGGCGCAAAAGGTGGGCGCGGTCATACTGGCCGCGCTCGAACAGAACCCGCTGTTCCTCTCGGCCGCGCTGCCGCTGAAGGTCTTCCCTCCCCTGTTCAACCGCTACTCGGGCGGGCAGTCGTTCGGCACGCATGTGGACAATGCCATTCGCCAGTCGCGCGAAACGGGGA
>CAYUZM010001386.1:0-1577 GCA_964449665.1 uncultured Solibacteraceae bacterium | reverse complement strand
AATCCGCGACCAGCGCCTTCCCCCGCCGCCCCCCCTGTCCCTCCAACCGCCCCTTCGTCATCTCATACTCCCGCGCGATCCGGCTCCCCTCAACCACACCCCACCCTGCCGCCTTCAACGCGGGATCGATGTGTTCCGCTCTCGTCTCGGCTTCGTTCATGGCATGTGTGAAGTGTAAGGAACCCAACTATTAAGCAATACTCAATAGTTCAACTTGCCCGGAAACCCATCCATCGGCCAACTGGTAAGGATTCCTTACAAGTTGCTCCAACATGATAATCGAGCGTCTACCCCACCTGCCACGGATTCAGGATCGCCACGCCGAGCCCCTCGAAATCCCTGGTGTTGCGCGTAACCAACGTCAGCCCGTGCTCAAATGCCGTCGCGGCAATCATGCCATCTGGTACGGACAGCGGACGGCCCGCCAACTGCCGCTGACCGTCGAACGTTCCCCAACGTTTGGCGATCGCGTGTGTCACATCCAGAATCTGACCTCGGAACAATTCCACCAACTGCCGCTCCAACCACGCTTCCAGCTTCGCCCGCTTCGCCACATCGGACATCGTCGTGAAGCCCTTTTCCATCTCACCCAGGCTCACGACGCTAATGTGCAATGTTCCAAATGCGTGCGCCGCAAACCATGCCTGGACCTTTGGCTCCACGCGCGGCCGCGCCAGTTCCGAAACAATGTTGGTGTCAAGAAGAAAGCCAGCGACCATTTACAGTTCGACCGGACGGCTCATCGAACGGTTACGGGAGAACATGGTGTCGATCTCTTCGTCGGTGAGCAGCCCGCGAATCTCCGCGAATGCGTCAACGAGCACCTGCCCCGTGCGCGGCGATGCCTCGCCCTCGGCCACGGACACGTGCGCCTCGCGGGCAACGATCTCGTTCACGTGCTCGGTGAGCGAAATCCCCTTTGCCTCGGCCTGCGCCAGGAGGCCGCGCTCAATCTCGGGCTTCAAATCGAGTATGATCGTCATTCTTGCGCCTTCCTCCTCTTTCCACAGTACCGGATATGCGGCACTGTGTCACGGAGAACGCTGCCCCCCGTCCAATCGAACTTGTACATATTCTGTACAAGTTGCACTGCACACGCGTCCGCCCATCCTCGGTCTGATAGAGGATGAGATCCGAACTGCCCGCCGCGCCTCCATCCATGCCTGCCCTACAATTCTCCCCGAAACGCCCGATCCAGTAACGATTTCCTCAATTCCTCCAGCGCGGCGAACTTGCGCGTGTAGAGGGATTCGAGGCGTCGGATTTCCAAAAGCAACGTCTGAAGATCCGATACAGTTGCCCTCTGTTCATCTCTGCTTGGAATCGGAAGGATGATGTCCTTGATCTTGCCAAGACTGAGGTTCTTTTGACGCACACCACGCCGCTCAAGCAACAACCTCGGTTTGACCGCGTTAATGGCATGGAGAATAAACTCCATTTCAATTTCATCGTTTGGCTTAACTCCCGCAATCGCCTGATTGAAAGTGCCTTCGCGATCAAGGATCGACATTTTCAGTGCCGCAGAGGGTGATCTGAATTTTGTGTAAACGGCGTTCTCGCTCAGAATAGGGAGAACG
>CAYUZM010001385.1:0-1581 GCA_964449665.1 uncultured Solibacteraceae bacterium | reverse complement strand
GGGCGGCGGGAATACCAGGTGGCGGCCACGATGGGCAACGTCTACTTCGTGGCGGGGTGCGAACGGAACGCCTATCCGCCGATTGTGGCAAGCGGGCCGAAGTCGATCATCCGTCACTACAACGAGAACAAGCGGCGCATGGATGGCGGCGAACTGCTGCTGATGGATGTTGCGGGCGAGTGTTCGATGTACGCCGCCGACATCACGCGGACGGTGCCGGTGAACGGAAAATTCACGGCGCGGCAGCGCGAGGTTTACAACGCCGTGCTCGCCGCGGCCGATGCAGCGATTGCGGCGGCGAAGCCCGGCGTGACGTTTGCGAAGTTGAACGACATCGCGCGCGAACACTTGCGGCGGGCGGGCACGGCCAAGGGCGGCAAGACTCTGGACAACTACCTGACGCACTTTCTCGGGCACGGCGTGGGGCTGGAGGTGCATGATCCGACGGACCGTCAGGCGCCGTTGGAGGCGGGGATGGTGATTACGGTCGAGCCCGGCGTGTACATTCCCGAAGAGGGCATCGGTGTCCGCATCGAAGACATGATCGTCATCACCCAGGACGGCGCGCGCAACATGACGGCGGCGCTGCCGCGCGAGGCGGCGGCGATCGAGAAGGCGATGGCCGCGCGCGCCAAGCGCGGCCTTTGAGTATGGGCCACGCGTCAGTCATGGGCCACGCGTCAGTCATGGGCCACGCGTCAGTCATGGGCCAGACGCCGGGTATGGGCCGCACGCCGCGTACGGGCCGCACCCGATGAAGGACCGCTCGCCAGCGATGGGCGGCGCGCCAGTCATGCGCCGCACGCCGCGACTGCTCTATGCCGCGCTGTTGAGCGGCGTGTTCGCGTTCGCGGTAATGGCCGGATGGACGACGCTTGCCGCGCAGGTGGATTCCGACGTCTACGACTTCCTGTTCCGGCTGGATCAACGCACGCCCCCACCGGCTGTGTCGGTGATCTACGGCATCGACGAGCGGACGCTGCGCCAAGGCGGCGGGCTCGCGGGGTTGCGCGACATTCTCGCCGGGGGGGTGGAGAGATTGGGCGCGTGCGAGCCTGACGTGGTGGCGCTCGACATCGTGCTGGCCGATGAGACGGCGGATCAAGCGAGCAACGCGCGGCTGGCAGCGGCGTTGGGGAAATTGAAGCACGTGGTGCTGGCGTCGAACCTGACGAGCACGGGATGGGAGAACCCGCTCGAGCGCTTTCCGCGGCAGGCGGTGGGGCACGTTCATTCCGATCCCGATCCTTATGACAACGTGGTGCGGCAGATCTGGCTCGAAAAGGTCGCCGGGCGCGAGCGGCACTGGGCGCTGGCGCTGGAGGCGTTTCGCGGCATGTATCCGAAGGTGGTCATCGAAGAGGACCCGGACGGGCTGACGTTCGACGGCATGCGGCTGCCTTCGCCGAGGGATGAGGCGCGTCCGCTGCTGGTGCGGTTCCGGCCGATTGGGAGTCCGGTGCCTGAGATCTCGTTCGCCGATTTGGCGGACAGCAAGAACTGCGCGGCGGTGCGGCACAAGGTGGTGTTTGTGGGATTGACGGCGCAGAGCGCGGCGCATGACCGGCACTCGGCGCCCCT
>CAYUZM010001384.1:0-1584 GCA_964449665.1 uncultured Solibacteraceae bacterium | reverse complement strand
TTCGCGCAGGCGATCAATAGCACCAGGCACACCACCGCGCCAAGAATGGTGAGAGCCCGCCGGTAGTTCTTCTGCATGCCCGATACGCCGGATGCGGCGCTCTCCAGGTGCGTAGGCGCGCTGGTGTACTCTTCGATCTGTTGCTTCGTCGCTCCTGGTCCAAAGCCCTTCGCCTTCTCCTTACGAAAGTTGTGCAGCGACGCCTGCAGTTTCTGCCGCACTTGTTCATTGTCGCTGCCCGGCTTGATGTGCGCCCACGTGCGGTGCCAGCCCCAACTTGGATTGTCGATGGCGCGGGCGTTCATCATCGCCGGCACGAAGAAGTCGGTCAGTTGGCCCGGCTCGGTCCCGGTGAATCCCTCGGGCGCCACGCCGACCACCTCGTAAAAATACTGGCCTTCCCGCAGTTTTTTGCCGAGCACTTTCGGGTCGCGTCCAAACCGCCGCGTCCAATAGTCGTAGCTCAATACCGTCACCGGGTGCTCGCCGGGCTTCAGGTCGTCGCTTTTGGTCAGCAGTCTTCCCAACGCCGGCTTCAGCCCGAACACGCCAAACATCGAGCCATCGACGAACTGCCGTATGGCCTTCTCCATATCGTCATCGGAACCGTATGTAATGTCTTGCCGCCCGGCATAGGAGATGGCCATCAATTCGGCCTGCCCCTTCACCGCCTCACGCATCAGCCGGAAGCCCGGATACTCGTAGCTGTCGCCGGTGTCTATTTTGCCCTCGGCGTCCTTGGTGTCGTAGGTCAGGTAGTACAACCGGTCCGCGTGCGCCACCGGCATCGGCCGCAGCAGCATCGCGTCCACCAATCGGAATGCCGCCGTGCAGGCGCCGATCGCCAGCGCCAGCGACAACACAGCCGCCCCCGATACCGCCTTGTTCTTCAATAGCTGCCGCCAGCCGAAGACCGCATCGGCCAGCAGCGATTCGAGCCACGGCACCAACCTCACCTCGCGGCTCTCCTCTCGCATGCGCAACGCGCTGCCAAAGGCCCGCCGCGCCTCCTCAGGATCCCGCCCGTTCTCCACGGCCTCCTCGATGTGCGCCCGGATCTCTTCATCCAGTTCGCGGTTCAACCGCTCTCCGCCCAAGGCATTCCGCACGCGCGTCCATAGCGACATCTCAAGCCATCCTTAATACACGCCCCACGGCCTGCGTCACCGCAAGCCACCTCGACTCTTCACTGGCCAACTGCTTCTTTCCGGCGGCCGTCAACTCGTACGCCCGCGCCCGCCGGCCGTTTTCTTTCGTCACCCACTCGGCCTTGATCCACCCGGCTTCTTCCATCCGGTGCAGCGCCGGGTAAAGCGACCCTTCCTCCACCCGCAGCACGTCTTCACTGATCGCTTGAATGGCTGTCATGAGCGCGTACCCATGCAATCCGCGCCGCCGCGACAGCACCTTCAAGACGAGAAGATCGAGCGATCCCTGCAACGCATCTGTTTTTGCCATACTGAGACTTCTTAGTATATAGAGGTCTAGGCGTCTGTCAAGCCATGTAACCGCCGCCCGCCCTCGCCCGTCTGCCTTAGACAACGCGAAGGAGAGGACATGAGAACTGCGTTCGTTGTTTCTGTA
>CAYUZM010001383.1:0-1587 GCA_964449665.1 uncultured Solibacteraceae bacterium | reverse complement strand
ACGGCGCCCATGCGCGCGCTCTGGGTGTCGGTGTTGAAGTCGGAGTAGTCGCTGAAGATTTGCGGACGGCCGCCGCCGGAGTTCACCAGGAAGCGGCGCGCTTCGTTGATGTGCTGCGGGGAGTTGGTGAAGGTGAGCGCGCCGACGACGCCGAGTTTGCCGTAGGTATTGCCGCCGGAGACGGAGTAAGTCTGCGACGGGCGCATGGAGTTGATTGTTTTGACTTCGTAGTTGCGCGGCATGGAGCGGCCGAATTTCTGAAACTCTTCGTCGGTGAAGTTGCCCACGAAGAGGCGCTTATCGGTGGGGATGCCGGCGGGCAGGTCGCGCGAGCTGGAGCCGAAGCCGAGGGCCTCGCCGAAGCCTCCGAGGTTCTGGCCGCGGAAGTTGTCGAACGTGGTTTGGGTGTTGAAGCCGTAGCTGACGCTGAAGTTGAGCGTCTTCTGCGTGGGGAATTCGACGGTCGTCATTTGAACGAGGCCGCCGGAGAATTCGCCGGGCAGGTCGGGGCTGTAGGTTTTGAGGACCTTGATGTTGTCGATGAGCGAGGCGGGGAAGAGGTCGAGCGGGACGACGCGGCGCTCGGGTTCGGTGGTGGGGAGCACGGCGTTGTTGAGCATGGTGGAGGAGTAGCGTTCGCCGAGGCCGCGTACGAAGACGTAGCCGTTGTCGACGACCGAGACGCCGGTGACTTTTTCGAGGGCGCCCGCGGCGTCGGAGGCGGGGCCTTGTTTCAGCTCTTCATTGCTGAGCGAATCGCTGACGACGGCGGAGAGCTTGCGTTCGGTAAGCGCGGCTTCGGCGGTGGCGTTGACGGCGCTCAGTTTTTCGGTGACTTCTACGACGGTGGCCTGGCCTTTGGGGGCCATGACGGTGCTGGCTTCGACGGTTTCGCCGGACTTCACTTCAATGTCTTCGACGGCGGCGTCGAGATAGTTCGGCGAGCTGAGCCGGAGAATGTACTTGCCCGGCGGCAGTGCGATGCGAAATGTGCCGTCCTGGTTGAGTTCCACCGTTTGTTGCGCGGGGCCTTCGGTTTTGAGGGTTACTTGTTTAGCCGGTTGGCCGTTGGTGGCGTCGAAGACGCTGCCGCTGACCGTTCCCGGCGGGGTCTGTCCCCACGCGGCAAGAGCCAGAAGGCCAAGCGCGCAGAGCTTGATGGTCGGGTTGTATTGATTCACGTGTTGATGTTCCAGTAAAGGGTGTGTACGGCTTACTCCACCCAGAACGACACCGGGTTGCTCGCCACACCGTTCACCGTGATGAAGAGCGTCACGCGTCCGGAGATGCTGGCGACGTTCGGCACGGTCGCATTCACCTGGCAGACGCCAGGGAATTGCGGATGCGCGCCGGCGAACTGCACGCCAACTTCGCGGACATCGATATACGCCTTCACCGCGGCTGCGGTCACGTCGGAGAACAAGGCCTTCCTCGGCGGCCTGCTCCGCGACCTGACGGTGCAGGTGGGCGGCGTGGCCGTGCATCTGGTGCATGGGAGCCCGCGGGCCATCAACGAGTACCTCCTGGAGGACCGCGGCGAGCGGACCTTCCTGCGCATCGCCGCCGACGAACGGGCGGCCGCGGCCG
>CAYUZM010001382.1:0-1589 GCA_964449665.1 uncultured Solibacteraceae bacterium | reverse complement strand
TGACCTTGGGCGGGGTGTGCTCGACGAGGTAGACGGCGAAGCTTTGGAATTTCAGCTCGCGCGAGCGCAGGTCCTCTTGCGTGTCGGCGTATTCGAGGCACTGCTCGATCCAGCGGATGAGATCGCGGCCGACGTAGAAGAGCATGCGGAGTTCGCAATAACGGCCGTCGAGCAGGCGGCGTTCGAGTTCGGTAGTGGCCAGGTCGCCGCTGGGCAGAAGGCCTTGGAGCATGAGGGAAGCGCGGGAGCTTTCGACGAGGCGGCTGGGTCCGCTTGCATCCGAGAAGGGGTGCAAGATGAGTGGGGGCAACGTGTGCATGCGCAGTGGTTTCACTTCGACGGCGTTCGCCATGGATTCTCCGATCAAAACTCTACCTCACTTTACCTCCAAACTTTCCGCGGTGCGATAGCCCGTGAAAAATCCGGGGGGACCTTTCATTTTGCCTTCGGTTGGGGGGAACGTCCGGCTTCATATCTAAAATGTCGGGCTGGGACGATCGGGTCAACGGTACCTCAGTACCTTTCGCGTGGACCTAGTATGGAAACTTTAGTTGGTTCGCGGCGGCGGGGGTGGCAAGCGGCGTGCAGAAATGAGTGGAACTCGCCTTGCAGCAAGGAGTTGGACTAGAAGGAGAACCCTAAGGTGGAACAGGGGAAACGCTGGATACCGATGCGATGGCCGGCCGTCTGGAAGGAGCCGTCACGGTTGGCGGCGCTCGAAGGCGAAGCGGTGAACTGTCTGCTGTTTGAGGACGAGGCGGGGTGCGCCGAGGTAAAGCGAGCGGCGGTGGCGCGGGGCCTGGGTGTGGGCCAACCTGAGGGAGTACTTAAGGTTACGGAAGGGGCGTGGCCGGGGATTGCGAGGCAGACGGGAAAAGCGGCGGTGGCCGGCCCGACCGGAAGCCCGTGGGTGGACTCCAATGGCTGGCAGGTGCGTTTGCGGCAGGCACGGGAGCCGGGGAAGGCGGTTTGGGTGGAGGCGGCGATCCCGAAAGAGGCGGCTCCGTTCGTAAAGGGGCCGGGCCTGACGCTCGCCGTGGCTGACGCGGCGGCATATGGCGCACAGTGGGTGATCCAACCGGGCGCGATGGCGGATTTGACCGGGGCTCCATGCCGGGCGATGTTCGACGCCGTGCGGTTCTTTGAGCGGCACGCGGAGTGGCGGAGTTATGTGCCGCTGGCACGGTTGGGGATTGTCTCCGACTTTGCGGGCGAGAACGAGTTCATCGGGAGCGAGGTGCTGAATCTGGCCGCGCGGCGAGGGTTGGCGTACCGGGTGGTGGTGCGCGGCGGTATGAAGGCGGCGGACCTGGCGGGTTTGCAGGGGGTGTTGTATGTGGACGGGGAGGTCCCCGGGCCGGCGCAGGCGGGCGTGCTGAAGGCCTTTGTGGCCGGGGGCGGGCTGTTGATCGCGATGCCGGAGGTGGGGCGGACGATGGGCAATGGCGCGGCGCTGGCCGATGCGCCGCATGGGTATATGGCGCGGCGCGTGGGGAAGGGCCGGGTGGCCGAACCGTTGAAGGGGTGGGCGGATCCCTACATTCTGGCGTCGGATGCGCACACGCTGCTGAGCCGGCGCCATGACTTCC
>CAYUZM010001381.1:0-1592 GCA_964449665.1 uncultured Solibacteraceae bacterium | reverse complement strand
TGCTGGTGGCCGGACATCCCGGGGGCTTGCGGGTGACGTTGATGGATGGGGACATCATTTCGCCGGCCAACTGCGTACGCCAGCCATTTTCCTCTGCCGAAATCGGCCTTTCGAAAGCGGTTGTCATGGTCAGCCGCCTAAATCTCTTCTGGGGGCTCAGTTGGACGGCCAGTCCTGAGTTCCTTTCTGAGCTCAGCAAGATTGGCGACTTCGATGTCGTTATTGGTTGCGTGGATACGCGGGCGGCACGGGTAATGATTGGCAAGCACGTCCAGGGATGGCGGAGCCGCGTCGGCTACTGGCTCGATCTCGGCAACTCAGCCGACAGCGGGCAATTCGTGCTCGGCCAACCGTTGAACGGCCGCAACCGGCGCTCGATGGATCGTCTGCGCACTGCTCCTGAGGTCTTCCCTGAGCTCTCCGACGAGTCGCTCGACGCAACGGACGGGCCAAGTTGCAGCGCCGCTGAGGCGCTCGAGCGACAGGAACCTTTTGTCAACCAGACGCTGGCGCAGCACGCACTCGCCTTGCTTACCAGGCTATTTCGATATGGCCGTATCGATCACCATGGCGCATTCGTCAACGTCGCCCAGAATCGCGTGCAGCCTCTGGCGATCAGCCCGACTTTATGGAGTAACATGCGTCGCCGCGGGAGGCGGTTCTTGAAGAATGTCGCTGCCTAGAAGTTGTCGGGTCCCGGGCTACGTGACCACCTCCACCCGTCAAGATCCGGCCAAATGCAGGAAGCGACCCCGGGAGGGCGCTGAGACTCTCAATCAGTAGCACCCTCTTAAGTCCCCGATAAATCTTGATCTCCACCGCACTCGTGTGCAACCTGTGTGCCCGTTTCCGGGCAGGAGGTGTTTTTATGGCCCGGAAAGCAGGGCAACTCATTTCGCGCGGTTCGCGCACGTGGCTCGTTCGCATTTCGCTTGGGCGCGATCCGGAAACGGGAACCCGAAAATACCACAACAAAACAGTTCGAGGTTCATTCCGCGAAGCACAAACATACCTGAACGGAAAACTGCAAGAACGCGAGATCGGGCGTCTCCCTCGTGCGGCGGCGATCAGTCTTAATCAATACCTGGACCAGTGGCTCACAACGGCAGCCAAGCCGAGACTCCGGCCGAAAAGCTACACCGATTACGAGGCGCTGCTGCGGCTTCATATCCGACCAGTCCTCGGCACAAGGCCGCTCGGCGCAATCGTCCAGTTCGACATCCAGACCATCTACGCTCAAATGTTTGAGCGCGGGTTGTCCGCGCGAACGATTGAATACACGAACGCGGTGCTACAGTCCGCATTCCGTCAGGCCGTTCGCTGGAAGATGCTGGCTGAGGACCCCTGTGTGGGCGTGGACCTGCCACCAATGAAGCGGCGAGAGATGGAGGCGCTCAGCGTTGAGGAGTGCAGGCGATTTCTTGCGGTCGCTAGAGAAACGGAATGGTTCGCGTTGTACGCGCTGGCGCTGACCACCGGAATGAGACCCAGCGAATACCTGGCGCTCAAATGGAGCGACATCGATTGGCACCGCGGCGCGGCAAGTGTTTGTCGAACCATCCAGCACTCGAAGGCCGGCTTTCTCTTCGACG
>CAYUZM010001380.1:0-1596 GCA_964449665.1 uncultured Solibacteraceae bacterium | reverse complement strand
GCTGGTATCGCTCGGAATCACTAAGCCAATTACCTGCGCGTACTGATCATCGTTGATGCTAAGCGACCCCTGCCAGTTGAAGTCCACCGGTTTGTTCCAGTCGCCGCCGATGTCATCGGCAAATTCGTGCCCGATGATGGTGCGGCTAACGAGGTTACCTTGCTGGTTTCGGACGTCGATAAAAGCCCAGAAATCGCCTTCGTCGAAGTCGCCCGAATCGAGCCCCACGAACAGGTCGCCTTTGATTCGCAGATTGACGTTGTACGCGCCGTCATCTTCGCCTTCGATCAGTACCGGCTGGTCGGAATACAGAGGTACGCCGTTGGTCGGGCCGGGGCGGGTGATTGCCACCGGCGTTTTCGATTCCAGATAGGTCGGGAGGTTCTCGCGAAACTCGCGGATGCCGACTTTTGTTGCTTGCATGATTGCGTACCCTTTGCGTACACAATGATACCGCAATCGAAGTCTTGCCGGCCGAGCGCCGCTACGCGCCCAGTTCCACGCGAATGGCGCGAATGATACGGTCGGCGTGCTCCTCGATGACGCCTTGCGACGGACCTTCAATCATCACCCGCGCCACGGGTTCGGTGCCGGAGTAGCGCACGACGATACGGCCCTCGACGCCCAGTTCGCGCTCGGCGCGTTCGATCTCGCCCGCCACGGCGGCAATCTCTTCGAGCGGCGGTTTGGAGCGCACCTTCACCTTCTTGAGCGTCTGCGGATAGCTGACGAAATCGGCGATCAGATCGTCGAGCGGTTTGCCCGTCCCGGCCATCGCCTCGACGATGCGCAGCGCCGACAACATGCCGTCGCCGGTTGTCGCGTAGTCGTGGAAGATGACGTGGCCGGACTGCTCGCCGCCGATGTGCGCGCCGATGCGAATCATCTCCTCAAGCACGTACTTGTCGCCCACGGGCGTCCGGACGAGGCGGATGCCGCCGCGGTCGCACACCTTCTCGAGGCCAAGGTTCGACATGACGGTGGCGACGATGGTCGGCTCGCCGTCACCCGCGGCCAGGCGTCCCGCTTCGTGCAGACGGCGTCCGCAAACCAGCAGCATCATGTCGCCATCGGCGATGCGCCCCGATGCGGTCACCGCGATGCATCGGTCGGCATCGCCGTCGAATGCAAAGCCCACATCGGCGCCGGTTTCCTGCACGATCGCCGCCAGGCCATCCACATGCAGCGCGCCGCAGTCGAGGTTGATATTGCGGCCATCCGGGGCGACGTTGCGCGCGTCCACCTCGGCGCCCAGGCGGCGGAAGAGCTCCGGCGCAAGATGCGTGGCCGCGCCGTTTCCGCAGTCCAGCACCACCTTCAGCGCGCGGCCGCCGGCCTTCGCTCCCTTAGGAAGCGAAGTGCACAGGTGCGCGAGATAGTCCTCATCCAGCGCGCTCTCCACTTCGAGCGGCTTCTCCTTCGGCGCAACGCCGGCGGCAAGCAATTCGAAGATCACCTGCTCAATCTGATGCTCTTCCTCGTCGGGCAACTTGTACCCGGTGTGGCCGAATACCTTGATGCCGTTGTCCTGATAGGGATTTGGCGAAGCCGACACCATCCGAACGGACGCTGATTCACACGCAGGTGGCGGAATCG
>CAYUZM010001379.1:0-1597 GCA_964449665.1 uncultured Solibacteraceae bacterium | reverse complement strand
CCGGTGGCGTCGAGTTTCTGTACGGTGATGCCGCGCCGGTCGAGTTCGCCGACGGGGTGCGTCATCAACTGCCGGGCATAGCCGTGGCCCCGGTGTTCGGGATGCGTGAGCACCATGCCGATCCAGGCAAGGCCGCCTTCATAGGTCGTGGCGGTTGCCGTGGCGACGACCTTGCCGTCCACTCGCATGCCGACGCATAACTCGGGGTCGAGGTCCATCACGCGCAGCCAGTCGGCGCCGGTCTGGTTCCAGCCCGCCGATTTGCATAGCTCCAGCAGTTGGGGCACGTCGGCAGGCAGTAGACGTTCAGGCGCCATTGCGGAGAATCACCTTGCGCCAGCCTTTGCCGACGCGCACCACATACTCGCCCGGCGCGCTCAGTGTGACGAAGTCGGCCACTTTGGCGCCATCCACTTCGACGGCGCCCGATTTCACCTTGCGCTGCGCATCGGCCCCGGAATCGGCGAGCCCCGCGCGCACGGGCGCCTTGTCCACGCGCACGGCGCCATCGAGGGCGATCTCCTGGATGTCGGCGGGAATCTGGCCCTGGCTGACCACGCGGAGCCACTCCTCGCAGGCCGCCTTCGCGGCGTCCGGGCCGTGGAAATCGCGCACGATCGTTTCGGCGAGTTCGAGCTTGGCTTCGCGCGGGTGCCGCTGTTTCATGGCGGCGATGTCGGCCATGCTGCGGTCGGTCAGGAGTTCCCAGTAGCGCGGCATCAGGTCGTCGGAGATCGACATCAACTTCTTCACCATTTCGGCGGCGGGCTCGGTGATGCCCACGTAGTTGCCCTTGGACTTCGACATCTTCTCGACGCCATCCAAGCCTTCTAGCAGCGGCACGGTGGCCACGATTTGCGGCGGCTGGCCCCAATCGCGCTGCAATTCGCGGCCGACGAGCAGGTTGAACTTCTGATCGGTTCCACCCATCTCGACGTCGCACTTGAGGGCCACCGAGTCAAAGCCTTGCGCCAGCGGATAGAGCAGCTCATGCACGCTGATGGGCGTGTTCTCCTTCATTCGCTTGGAGAAATCGTCGCGGTCGAGCAGCCGCGCCACCGTGTACTTGGAACACAGATGCACCATGTCCACATAGTTCATGGGCTCCAGCCACTTTGAGTTGAACGTGACCTCGGTCTTCTCCGGATCGAGAATTTTGAACACCTGCGTCTTGTAGGTCTCGGCGTTGGCGTCGATTTCGGCGCGCGTCAACGGGGGGCGGGTGGCGTTTCTGCCGGTCGGGTCACCGATCAAGCCGGTCATGTCGCCAATGAGAAAGATGACGTGGTGGCCGAGGTCCTGGAAGTGCTTCATCTTGCGCAGAAGCACGGTGTGGCCCAGATGCAGGTCGGGTGCGGTCGGATCGAACCCCGCTTTTACGCGCAACGGCACGCCGGTGGCCTGGGCCTTGTTCAAACGCTCGCGCAAATCTTCTTCGCGAATGAGCTCGGCCAAGCCCTTCTTCAGGTATGTAATCTGTTCTTCTACGGGGAGCGAAACCACCCTACCATTGTATGTTGGGCCGCGAAATCCTCTTTCTCGAACCACCGCCCGCAACGGCCCGACCTCGGCCCGCAGCGCCTCCAGCGCCAGGGGA
>CAYUZM010001378.1:0-1598 GCA_964449665.1 uncultured Solibacteraceae bacterium | reverse complement strand
CCACTCGGCACCCTTCACGCGTGCGGTCACCGTAACGCGGGCGTCCAAATCGAGAGGGGCCGGCCGACCGGGTAGGGGCGCAGGGGGAGGCACACAAACTCCAGGAGGCGCACCACGACGGCCGGGAAACCGCCCAGGAACTCGAATCGCAGCAGGAGCGCGGACACCACGCCCGCGTAGAGAACCCACTCGTTCAGAATGCCCGGAACCGACAGGTGGAACGCCACAACGGCAAGGTAGTAGAACAAGGGCCAATTGGTATCCGGTTTGGCGCGGAACCGCGTAAAGATGATCCAAACCGTGAACATCAGCATCAGGAAGATGGTGATGTTGGAGCTGGCGTAGCGCAAGTTTCCCGATCCTCCGCTGTCTATCGGACGCCGTGAGGCAAACGATTAGAACGACCATAACACGGACGTGAATCCGGTGTGGGCCCGATAGTCGCGCAGGGCTGAGAACTCTTCGGCATAGCGGTAATATTGGTACCCGAAGTTCAGGCGTACACGCTGATGGAGGCGGATAGACACCCGCGCTTGTGGGGAATCGAAGGAGAGGGGAAACACCTGAGCCTCCGGGAACACGCCCGCGCCAGTCAGCAGCACAGCGCGGCCGTCGCCGGTGTCCTGCACGCGGTTGTAGCCGAGCGAAAGGTCGACGCGCTGCAAGATGCTGAAGCGCGCAGTGGCGTGGCCGGAGTGGACGTTCGAAACATAAAGCGAGTTTTGCGTATCGAGAAACTGCCCCGATGCGAAGTACGCGATACCGGTGAGCGTGTCCAGGTGTTGCTTGCCGTAGCCGGTGTCGACGGCGAACCAGCGGCGCGGAGTCCAAGAGGCATCGAAGGCGTAGTTGCGCGAGCGCGAGCTATGGCTGAACAGCGACACCGAATTCGTGTTGTAGTTGGTGCGCACGGCCGCCGAGAGCAGCAGCGAGCCTTGCTTGTATTGCGCGCGTGCGCCGAAGGCATGGTAGTTCTTCTCGCTGATGGGCAGGAACGGCTGATTGGCTCGTCCGATTTCCACGTCGAAGTTGAACGTGAGGGGCTTCACTGGTTGTAGGCGCAGTCCGAGCAGGCCCGCGTGCACCCGATTGGTTTGCGAGAAGTTGAGACGGTCGCTGAACGAGCCGATTGTTTCGGCCTCCACGGAGCGGATGCGGCGCGTGGAGAACTGGTAACCGGCGCGGAGGCCGATCCACTTGGCCGGACGCACCACCGCGTCGGTCGTGTTCACGACGTTACGAATGCCGAGGTGACGGAAGTCGACGATGGCGATGCCACTCGAACCGTTTTGCACCTGTGTGAGCGTGGCATTGCCGTCCATCTGAATCTGGTGAAACGCAGTGTGATTCGTGATGGTCACCGCGTCAATCGGAAAGAGGCTCAGGGTGAGATTCGCGGTTGTGACCGGACGCGTACCCGTTCCGCCGGCGAAGAACTGGCGGTTGCTCCCCGCGCCCAGGCGGGTCGTGCCCACGGCCGACTCTTCGCTTGTGAACTCGCGCCGCGGGCCGGCATAGGTGAATCGCGCGTTGACGGGCAGCCCGCGGCCCGCGTCGCCCAACCGCCCCAGCCGGCCCCCCCGGCAGCCGTCCGGCGA
>CAYUZM010001377.1:943-1599 GCA_964449665.1 uncultured Solibacteraceae bacterium | reverse complement strand
CGACCCAACCCAGCGCGCTCCCGGTGGCCGCCAGCAGTTCCGTGGCCACGATGTACACGCTGCCGTTCACGTCAACGGCCGAGTACTCAAACTTCGGATGAAAGGCGATGGCAAGGTTCGCCGGGATCGTCCACGGCGTCGTCGTCCAGATGACGCCATACACATCGCGCCCCGCCAGCGCCGGATCCACCGCCGCCGCGTCCGAGGTCAGCTTGAACCGCACCCAGATCGACGGGCTCTGGTGGTTCTCATACTCCACTTCGGCCTCGGCCAGCGCCGTGCGGTCGCGCATGCACCAGTTCACCGGCTTCAGGCCCTTATAAACGTAGCCCCCGGCGAGAATATCGACAAACGCCCGCGCGATCGCCGCCTGGTACTTCGCCTCCATCGTGCGGTAGCAGTGCTTCCAATCGCCCAGCACGCCCAGGCGGATGAAGTCCTTCTTCTGCAGATCGACATACTTCTGCGCGTACTTGCGGCATTCCTGGCGGATCTCCACCGCCGTCATGCTGGCTTTCTTTTTGCCCAGTTCGTTGTCGACCTTGATCTCGATCGGCAGCCCGTGGCAATCCCAGCCCGGCACATAGGGCGAATCGAAGCCGGCCATGGACTTCGACTTCACCACAAAATCCTTCAGAATCTTGTTGAACGCATGG
>CAYUZM010001377.1:0-933 GCA_964449665.1 uncultured Solibacteraceae bacterium | reverse complement strand
ACGCATGGCCCAAGTGGATGTTGCCGTTCGCATACGGAGGGCCGTCGTGCAGCACAAAGCGCTGCCTGCCTTTGCGCACGCGGCGGATCTCGCCGTAGAGATCCATCTCGTCCCAGCGCTGCAAGGCTTTGGGCTCGGCCTGCGGCAGGTTCGCCTTCATCGGGAACTCGGTCTGCGGCAGGTTTACCGTCTTCTTCAAATCGACTGTCGAAAGGTCCATGTGTGTCGCGGCCGGCTCCGGCGCCGGCAAAAGGTGTGGATCTTTCTATGGTAGCGGATGGCGGAAGAGACATTGCAGGAAACCGGGCACGTGCACCGCGCCACGGCCGCACCCCCTCGCCACACCCCCTTTTGCGGCGTCTCCGCCCTGTGATATCTTGGCGCCACACTCGGAGTACACACACTTGGTGACGATCGGAGATCCTTTACCCCAAAGGGAGGTACATCAAGCCTATGCATCCCATGCATAATCGCAACCGTTCCCTGCCCGGCCTCGCCCGCCGCGGCTTCCTCAAAACAGCAGCCGCTCTCGGAGGCGCGGCCGTTGCTTCCCAACTGCCCCTCGCGGCACAAGGCAGCGGCACCGTGATGGCCTACATCGGCGCCTACACCGATCGCGGCAAAGGCATTCACAGCTTCGTCGTGAATCAAAACGATGGCACGCTCACCCCCGGCAAGATCCTTACCGGCCTGCCCAACCCCTCGTCCCTCTACATCCACCCCAACCGGAAGTTTATGTACGCGGGCAACGAGATCTCGAATTTCACCGGCCCCGCCACCTCTGGTTCGGTCACCGCCATCTCGATCGATCCCGCCAACGGCGACCTCAAGATCCTCAACGCCATCAGCTCCGGCGGACGCGGTCCCGCCCACGTCAGCGTCGACCCCACCGGCAAGTTCGTCTTCACCGCCAATTACGGCTCCGGTCAAGTC
>CAYUZM010001376.1:0-1599 GCA_964449665.1 uncultured Solibacteraceae bacterium | reverse complement strand
CTCCTTCATCGGCGTAGTATGCTTCCATCCGTCGGCGAAGCCGGACGGCTTCGCTTCGAACGATGGAATCTGTTTTCGGGTCATAGTCCTTACCACGCCCGTAGACTTCCATGCCGATCGTGTATTCCTTTAGGTCCTGCGCGCTCCCGTCAACGGCCTTCCTGACCGTGAACGCAAGAAATCCTGTGAGCCGTGGCGACGACCGGAATGCCCGACTGGAGCAGATCCGATTCAGATGCGCAGTGACGATTCGAGCATCGACAGAGGGTCGGAAATCGGTCTCGGCCACGGACCCGGCTCGTTGCAACGGGATCATGGGCTCATTATGCACCACAGAATTGGTAAGAGTGTTGCGCCATGTGCCGTTTCTGTGAGGAAGGTCGTGATCCTATGTTTGATGTATGCAGAGCACCCTCTAGTGAATGGGCCCCCAGCCGAGCAGCGAGCGTCGAATTGGGAGGCACGTTTCGCGGACGAACACGCGCTGCCAGAGGCGCATTTGAGCTGCCTGGCTCGGCAATCGGATGTTGGGACTGCAAAAAGGCGTTACCACCATCGGTGTGTGGTTTTAAGGCAGATCTGCTGAGCTCTTTGAGAATGTTTCAGGAAGTGCTGAAAGTGAGCCCGAATATTCGTCGCCACGCCGGAATGCACAGGTTGCTCGGCGTGATTCAGGACGCGACCGAGACGGCGTCATAATGATGGCTTCGAACTCCAGTGAATTGACTGGCCTCACGCGAAAACGCAAGCGACTTTCAAGAGGGGTTCGTTTGTCGGTCGAACGGACTGCCCGAGAGCGCTTACTTCGTCATGGGTGAAGCTCTGCCGCAAAATGTTGACAGCAAAGAGCGAGAGTTCGAAACGCATCCATCATGGGGAGCCACCGTCCCCAAAGTTAGGTTCTCCGCCAACAATGGGGGACACCCCCCGATCCCAGACCAGCTCCGCTTCTGGAGCGGATTCGGAGGGACGAGGTCGCCCCATGCTTCGTGAGCTCTCATCGCATCGGACTTAACTCTCCCGCCGCTTACCGCCTTTTCAGCGAACCGGACTCGACATGCTGGATGATAGGACCGAAAATCCCCTCATGGTATGATGAGGCACTTTCCGGACCGGGATGATGGGGGACGCAGCAGCAGAATCCTCTGTCAATACAGTGCCTTTTCGATGGAAAGACCCAAAATCCACAGGCCGATCCTAGTGTTCACGCTGTGCGGCGCGTTGTACACAGGCGCACAAACCCAGCCGGAGGGTACAGAGAACAAGACCTCCGAGTACGCCCCGGCGCAGACTTGTGCCGGGTGCCACGCCGGCATCTGGGAGACATACCGGCTGACCGGAATGGGGAGATCGTTTTCCAGGCCAACGATCGGGACCACGCTTGCTAACTGGACGGGACCTTATTACCACGCGCCGTCGGACAGTTACTTCACGATGCTCGGGCGGGGTGGAAAGTTCTTCCAGCGGAGGCATCAACTAGGTCCGGATGGGCGCGAGACGAACGTGATGGAGAAGACCGTCGACTTCATCATGGGTTCTGGCAATCACGCGCGTACCTTCCTGTCCAGGACGCCTCGCAACACCCTCATCGAATTACCT
>CAYUZM010001375.1:0-1603 GCA_964449665.1 uncultured Solibacteraceae bacterium | reverse complement strand
GGGTACAGCGATCATGAGCCGGCTTTTTTTTCAGCCGGATCGGGGTCGGGGCGGGGTCGGCCACGGCGGATGCGGCGGAGTATTTCGCTTTGTTTTCGCCTTGTTTCGGGGTCGAGGTCGGCGAAGAATTTGAGTTCGGGCATGCGGAACATGTCGATGCGTTCGGCAAGCTGGATCTTGATGAAACCGCGGGCCTTTTCGATGGCTTCGAGGCAGGCGGCCTGTTCGGCGGCGGTGCCTTGCATGGTGAGGCGGACGTGGACCTGGCGCGCACCGGGAGGGAAGAAAACCTCGGTGACGGCGACGGCGGTGATGCGCGGGTCGTCGAGTTCGTAGTTGATGATTTCGCCGAGTTCGTCGCGCAGCACTTCGGCTACGCGCTCGGAGCGACGGGCTTCCATAAGTTACTCAATCCATTCTGTCCAGGTGCCGACGAGCGCGCCGCCGGCGATGCGGTTGGCGTCGCCTTCGACGGCTTGCAGGACCTGTTCGGCGCGGACCTTTTCGCCGGAGACGGTGACGGCGGTAAGGCGCGAGCGCTGCCAGGCGTCGTGGAAATCGGTTTCGGCGACGGCGACGTTGTGGCGGGCGCGGAGGCGGTCCTTCAGGCCTTTGACCAGGTGGCGCTTGTCCTTGAGGGAGTGGGCGCCTTCGATATGGAGTTCCAAAGTGAGTACGCCGACCACGGGCATGATTTGAGGCGCGGAGCCTTCCCTCTGAGTGTATGGGACGTGCGGGGTGGCGGCAAGGATACGGGGGACGTTTAGCCTATAGAGCTTGCCGCGTCAATTACGGAGGCGAGTTGGTTCGCGAGCATATCTGCAAGTAGCCGCTCCATCTCCGAGAGATCGATCCGATTGTTCGCCCAAGCCGCATCGGCGGAATCGAGGGCGGCATAGTAGGGCTCCCGGTTCGCAACAATTTGCTCTGGAATTGTCGTTGTGCCCGGCACCCGATACCCGAGTCTTGCGCAAAGAACAAGGTAAGAAACGGCTCTGCTCGTACGCCCGTTACCACCAGAGAATGGATGAATCCAATTCACTTTCCACATAACGTAGGCCGAGAGGTGGAGTGCGGACGCGGTTTGCCAACGCTCGTTGACATAGTCACACATCTCCTCAACATGCTCCGCGATATCGGCGGCGTCCGGTGGTTGGTGCGTTGTACCGTCTATGAATACGGGGCCGGTTCTGAAATTACCCGCACACGTGTAGATGTCCTTTATCGCGAGACGCTGGAGCCTTTGAATAACACTGGGCCGGAGTTTCAACCCGCTCTTGGATTCGTCGATGAGACGCAATACTTCATCGAACTGAAGCAAGCCATTCCTTGCTTCCAGATCCGCTTTTTGCTCGGGATTGCTAAATAGTTCGTGAGAGGCCGGGCGGCTATCTCTCTGGATGTCCGTTCGTCTCGTCATGGGTCAGAGCGTCGGCAGCCCGATCGATTGTCTCGCGAGTGATCCGTTCGTTCTCAAAGTGAGTATTCCCAAACGCAAAGCTCCTGCGTTGCGCTTCCTGCTCGCTGGCCGTCACCTGGCAGTTACGAGATGCGGCTAAGAGAATATCGAGTCGATTCGACATGGCAACATGATGATGGCAGG
>CAYUZM010001374.1:0-1605 GCA_964449665.1 uncultured Solibacteraceae bacterium | reverse complement strand
GTCACCTACCTCGCCGACACCACCGTCCGCGCCCCAATCCGCGATCCCGCGCCCACCACCGCATGGGGACCCACGCTCGCGCCCCCTTCCACCACCGCCCCCGCATCCACCACAGCCGTCGCATGAACTCCCGCCGCCGGCCTTGCCACCGGATGAAACCGCCCCACCACCCGCGCAAACGCCGCCCGCGGATCGCTCACCCGAATCACCGTGCGCCCCTCGAACTCCGCTGCCGCCAACAAACAACCCGCCTTCGACCCCGCCGCTACTTTTTCGTTCCCCGCGAAGCTCACCTCGCCCTCGCCCGCCACATCCGCCGCCGCCACCCCGCGCAGCACGCGCTCGCCGTCACCCGTAAAGGGCGCGCCCAGCCACTCCGCCAGTTCCCGAACCGTGGTCGACATCATCTCTCGTATCCTAATTCTTTCATGCGCATCGACCCGTCAGCCACGATCGCTCCCACGGCTCGCATCCACCCCGATGCCATCATCGGCCCACAATGCGTCATCGGGGAGTACTGCGTCATCGAGCAAAACGTCGTCCTTGGCCGCGCCAACCGTCTCGAACCCTACGTCTACCTCAAACCTTGGACCACCCTCGGCGACGAGAACGCCATCAGCGCCGGAACCGCCCTCGGTACCGACCCCTTCGACAAAAACTTCAAAGGCGAGCGCAGCTATCTGCGGATCGGTCACCGCAACATCATCCGCGAACACTATACGATCTCGCGTGGAACCCAACCCGAATCGATCACCACCATCGGCGACGACAACTACATCATGGGCAGCGGCCACATCGCGCACAATTCCACGGTCGGCAACGGCTGCACCATTGCCAGTTGCGCCCTCATCGCCGGCCACGTCACCATCGAAGACCGCGCCTTCATCAGCGGAGGCGTCGTTGTCCACCAGTTCTCGCGCATCGGAACGCTCGCCATGATCGGCGGCAACGTGCGCGTCAATCAGGACGCCATCCCCTACTGCCTCCACAGCGATTTCAACATCACACCCAAAGGTCTCAATCTCGTCGGTTTGCGCCGCGCCGGATTCCCGCGTGATACCATCGCCAGTTTGAAGTTGGCATATAAAATTCTCTTTCAGTCGCATCTCAAACTCGCCCAGGCTCTCACGCGCATCGAACACGAGATTCCCAATGAACACACGCTGCACCTCGTGGAGTTCATCCGCGCCTCGAAACGCGGCATCCCCAGGCCGCGCCGCGCCGCCGCAATAAACGATCAGGAGTAACCATGCGAGCCGTACTCATCGCATTCGCGCTCAGCGCGCTCGCCGCCGCGCAATCGCTCACCTTGGAACAGGCCGTCCAGCAGGCCGCGGAAAAGTACCCGTCCATCAAGGTCTCGCGCGAACAGGCCGCCGCCGCGGCAGCGGGCATCTCGCTCGCCCGCACCGCATACCTCCCCAAGGTCGACTTCACCTCGCAAGTGAACCGCGCCACCCGCAACAACATCTACGGCATGCTGATGCCGCAATCGGTCATCGCGCCCATCTCCGGACCGCCCGTTCTCAATGCCACCGGATCCAGCGTCTTCGGCAGTGCCATCGGCATGCACATCGCCTGGGAGCCCTTTGACTTCGGCCTTCG
>CAYUZM010001373.1:0-1607 GCA_964449665.1 uncultured Solibacteraceae bacterium | reverse complement strand
CCTTACTTTGAAAGGGACTCATCTGTATGAGCGTGGGAACTGCGGCACCCCCGGCCGCCGGCGTGAAGAGTGCGCCGGATACGGGAAAGCTACTACTTTTCTATCAATCGGCGGTCGGCAAGAAAGCCGTGATGGCGGTCACCGGCCTCATCGGCTTTGGGTTCGTGATCGGTCACATGCTGGGCAACCTGCAGATCTTTCTCGGCCCCGAAGTGATGAACGCTTACGGCCTGAAGCTCCATGAAACGCCCGCCCTGCTCTACGGCACGCGCATCGTCCTATCGCTCGCCGTCGTGTTGCACATCGTCGCGGCCGCGCAGTTGATTGGCATGAATCGCGCCGCGCGGCCCGAAGGTTACGCGAAGTTGAGCCCGGTCGCCTCCAGCTATGCCTCGCGCACCATGCGTTGGAGCGGGCCGATTCTCGCCGCCTTCATCGTTTACCACTTGCTCCATTTCACGATCGGTTCGGCCCATCCTCATTTCGTTTACCAGGACGCGCTGAACACGATCCCAGCGCCTTACGAAAACGCCGTGCGCGGCTTCTCGAATCCGGTGGTGTCGCTCTTCTACATCGTCTCGATGATTCTGCTCATGCTCCACATCAATCACGGCGCATGGAGCCTCTTCCAATCCCTTGGCCTCAACCATCCGCGTTATACTCCGGCGCTCCGCACGCTTGCGCGCGCCGCATCCATGCTATTGCTCATCGGAAACTGTTCCATTCCCATCGCCGTGCTGGCAGGAGTCGTGAAATGAGTACGGCAACCGCATCCATGAAGCTCGAATCCCGCATCCCGTCCGGCCCCATCGAAAAGAAGTGGGACCACTGCCGCTTCGAAATGAAGCTGGTCAATCCGGCAAATAAGCGAAAATACTCCGTTATCGTCGTCGGCACCGGCCTCGCCGGTGGAGCCGCCGCAGCCACTCTCGGCGAATTGGGCTACAACGTCCACTGCTTCTGCCATCACGACTCGCCGCGCCGCGCCCACTCCATCGCCGCGCAGGGCGGCATCAACGCCGCCAAAAACTACCGCAACGATGGCGACTCCGTCTATCGTCTCTTCTACGACACGGTCAAAGGAGGTGATTTCCGCGCCCGCGAAGCCAACGTCTACCGCCTGGCTGAAATCAGCGTCAACATTATCGACCAGTGCGTGGCGCAGGGCGTCCCATTCGCTCGCGAATACGGCGGCACGCTTGCCAACCGCAGCTTTGGCGGCGCGCAGGTATGGCGAACGTTCTACGCCCGGGGACAGACGGGCCAGCAGCTATTGCTCGGCGCTTATCAAGCCCTCGAACGCCAGATCGACGCCGGCTCCGTGCGCATGTATCCGCGGCGCGAAATGCTCGACGTCATCGTCATCGACGGCGTCGCCCGCGGCGTTGTCACTCGCGACATGACCACCGGCGCCGTGGAAGCCACCATCGCCGACGCCGTCGTCCTCGGCACCGGCGGCTACGGCAACGTCTTCTACCTTTCCCCGAACGCCAAAAACCCCAATGCCCCCGCCATCTGGCCCGCCTACAAACCCGGCGCCGCGTTGGGCACTCCCTCCTTCCACCAAATTCCACCCAACTGCCTCCCCGCTCCCGGCCCCCACCAAC
>CAYUZM010001372.1:0-1607 GCA_964449665.1 uncultured Solibacteraceae bacterium | reverse complement strand
GCGAAGAGGGTGGCCGTCGCCGCCGTCGTCGCCGTGGACGCCGTAACGGTGCCGCTGCCCTTCTACAAACGAGCGAAATAGAACATGGCATATCCAGAGAATTTCCGGTACACGAAAGAGCATGAATGGGTTCTGGTGGCGGGCGACACCGGGACGATCGGCATCACCGAACATGCGCAGAGCGAGCTGGGCGACATCGTTTACGTGGATCTGCCCAAGCCGGGAACGAAGATGGCGCAAGGCGCATCGTTCGGCTCGGTGGAATCGGTGAAAGCCGTGAGCGACATCTACGCGCCGGTGACGGGCGAGATTGTCGAGATCAACGAAACGCTGGCGGCGGCGCCAGAGAAATTAAATCAGGACCCGCACGAAGGCGGCTGGCTGGTGAAGGTGAAACTGTCGGCGCCGGAAGAAATTGGCAAACTCCTGACCGCCGCGGAGTATCAAGAATACATTGGGGCGTAAAAGTTCCCAGGTAGTTTTGAACATGCGGGCTTTTTGAACATGCGGGCGGAAGGCGCGCGACGGCGGGCCCGAATGGAAGGCACCCCGAACGGAAGGCACAGAGTACAACTTTGCGATATCTACCCAAATCTGAATCGGAACGGCAGGAGATGCTCGCCTCGATCGGCCTGAAAGATCTGGCGGGGCTTTACAAGCACCTGCCGGATGAGGCGCTGTTACATCGCGAACTGGCGATTGAGCCAGGCATGTCGGAATACGAGATCGTGGACTGGTTCCGCTCGCGAGGCGAGAAGAACACGCGCTTCGCGGCGAGCTTTCTGGGCGCGGGCGTGTATGCGCACTACCGGCCCGTGCTCGTGGACGTGGTTGTTTCGAGAGGCGAGTTCCTCACCTCTTATACGCCGTATCAGGCGGAGATTGCACAAGGCACGTTGACGACCATTTTCGAGTTTCAGACGATGGTGTGCCAGCTGACCGGCATGGACGTGGCCAACGCATCCATGTATGACGGTTCGACATCGGTGCCCGAGGCGGCGTTGATGGCGATGCGCATAACCGGACGCGAGAAGGTTGTGGTGGCGTCGAGCGTTCATCCGGAGTACCGGCAGGTGCTGAGTACCAACGCACGGAATCAGGAGATGACGGTCGAAACGTTTGGCTACGACGCGGCGACCGGGCTGGTGGATCTGGCGGACCTCGACGCAAAGCTGGACGAGCAAACCGCGGCGGTGATTGTGCAGTCGCCCAACTTCTTTGGATGCGTGGAATCGGTGAAAGCGATAGCGGAGTTGGCGCACAAGAAGGGCGCGCTGCTGGCGGTGATCTTCAGTGAGGCCGTGGCGCTGGGATTGGTGGAGCCGCCGGTGGAGGCAGACATCGTGTGCGGCGAGTTGCAGAGCTTCGCGATTTCGCCCTGCTATGGCGGGCCGTTCGCGGGCGTGATGGCGTGCAAAGAAAAATACATGCGCCAGATGCCGGGGCGCTTGGTGGGACAGACGACGGATTCCAACGGCAACCGGGCGTTCTGCCTGACGCTTTCCACGCGCGAGCAGCACATCCGGCGCGAGAAGGCGACGTCGAACATCTGCACGAACCAGGCGCTGATTGCGCTGATGGCGACCGTGTTCATGACGGTGTATGGC
>CAYUZM010001371.1:0-1608 GCA_964449665.1 uncultured Solibacteraceae bacterium | reverse complement strand
ATCATGATCGGCCGGAAGCGCGTGATGCATCCCTGCGCGATCGCGTCGTAGGAACTCATGCCGTGCTTGCGCTCGGCCTCTAGCGCAAAGTCGATCTGCATGATCGCGTTCTTCTTCACGATGCCGATCAGCAGAATGAGTCCGACGAACGAGTAGATGTTCAGGTCAAGCCCGAACAGCCACAACGTGAGCAGCGCGCCGAAGCCCGCCGAGGGAAGGCCCGAAAGAATCGTAAGCGGATGCACGAAGCTCTCATAGAGCACGCCAAGCACGATATAGACGACGAGGATGGCGACCAAAAGCAGTAACATCAGGTTGCCCGTGGAATCCTGAAACGCCTTTGCCGTGCCCTGAAAAGTGGCGGTGACGCTATCGGGCAGTACGCGGTTCGATAGTTCCTGAATCCCATCGACGGCCGCGCCCAATGACACCCCAGGCAGCAGGTTGAAGCTCAACGTAACGGCGGGCAACTGACCGTAGTGATTGATGCTGGTCGGGCCCGCGCGCGGCTCCAGCCGCACCACCGAATCGACCGGAACGAGCGTCCCGTCGAGCGAGCGGATGTACAGCGCCGAGATGCCCGAGTGGTCGTCCTGATAGGCGCGCTCAACCTCGAGCAACACGCGGTACTGGTTGTCCGGGGCATAGATCGTGGAGATCCAGCGCGGTCCATACGCGGCGAAGAGCGCGTTTTCGATTTGCTCGGGCGTTACGCGGAGCACCGCCGCTTTGTCGCGGTCGATCACGACGTTCACTTCCGGGTTCTTGATCTGCAGGTCGCTGGTAACGTCGGTGAGTCCGGGAACGGCCAGCAGTCCCTTTTCAAACTCCTGCGCGCTGCGGTGCAGTTGCTCGGTGTCGGTGCTCTGCAGCGTGTACTGGTAGAGGCTCTTGGTGAGATTGCCGCCGATGCGGATGATGGGCGGGTTCTGCAGGAAGGCGCGGGCGGAGGTGAGGCTGTTCAGCTTGGGGCGAAGACGGTCCATCACCTCGTCTGCCGTCGGGTGGCCGGGACGCTGCGAGGGCGGGTAAAGATCGAAGAAGATGCGGCCGAAGTTGGCGCCGCTCGAACCGCCGCCCCCGCCCGCGCCAATACTCGTCGAGAAAGATTCAACGGCCGTGTCGGCGCGCACCAGGTCGTTCAGCACCTGCATCTGGCGGGCGATTTCGAAGTGCGAAGTGCCTTGCGGGAACTCGACCACGGTGAGAATCTCGTTGTCGTCCTCATTGGGCACGAAGCCCTTGGGTACGGCGCCGAACAGCCAAACCGTGGCGCCACAAATGGCGAACGAGAAGGCGAGGACGGCCAGCGGGCGGCGCAGCGTCCAAAAGAGCGAGCGTTCATACACGCGCTGCAGTGCAGTGAAGAAGCGTTCGGTGGATTCGTAGAACCGTCCGCGCGGGCCATGATGGGCGCGCAGGAAGCGGGCGCACAGCATCGGAGTAAGCGTCACGGAGACGAATCCCGAAACAAGAATGGCCACCACCGTGGTAACCGCGAATTCGCGAAACAGACGGCCGAGGATGCCGTCGAGAAACAGCAGTGGAATGAAGACGGCGGCCAGCGACACCGTCATCGACACGATCGTGAAACCCACTTCGCCCGCG
>CAYUZM010001370.1:0-1610 GCA_964449665.1 uncultured Solibacteraceae bacterium | reverse complement strand
CGCCCCAGCATCAACGCCGATGCCAGTCGGATCACGCTGGGCACCAGCTCCAACCTGACTGGTGGCAATCCAGACAAAAACAGCGAGATCTTTTTGATTAAACCCTTGGTCGCTGTAGCGCCCGTTGTCGCGCCACCCGCCGCAGAAACACCCCCCCTCGACACCCCGGTTACCGCCACGCCGGTCGAGGAGGTCAGCGTCAGTGACACGATCACCGGCCTCATCGACACCACCCTCGGCAACACCAGCAGTGAGGACACCAGCCCGGCCACCGCCACTCCGGCCGAGGACACCAACAATGCGGCCAGCAGCACCAGCGGCGCTGGCGGCGGCGGCGTGTTTGGTTTGATGGACGGGCTCTTCGCCATCGCCGCGCTGGCTGGCTTCGCCCGGCGGCGCAACGCCGCCCGTTCACGACAAAAGTTAGAGTAATCGAGATTGAAGCAAGGCAGAAGTTACCGACTGGCAGCGCTGTACCTATCGACAGGAATATTATTAAGCGGCTGTTTTCTGACCGATGGAAATCCCGGTGACGAAGGGCACTCCGTGGCCCGCCAGTGGAATGAGGCGCTGCTCGCCGCCATCCGGGTCGATTTCGCCCGGCCCACGGTCCAGGCCCGCAACCTCTTTCACACCTCGGCGGCCATGTACGACGCCTGGGCCGCCTTCGACACGGCCGCCCGCCCCTACCTGCTGGGTCAGACCGTCGATGGTTATAGCTGTGCCTTCACGGGTATTGCCGCGCCAGCGGATGTCGAGTCGGCACGCCGGGAGGCGATCAGTTATGCCGCCTATCGCATCTTGTCACACCGTTTCAAAAACTCGCCCGCAGCGGCCAAATCACAAGCCAGCTTCGAAAAACTGCTCACCGACCTGGGCTACGACCCCGCCGTCACCGCCACCGACTACTCCAGCGGCTCCGCTGCGGCCCTGGGCAACCACATTGCCGAGTGCATGATCAACTACGGGTTGCAGGACGGCGCCAACGAGGCCAACCGCTACGCCAGCCTCTCCTATACCCCGGTCAATCCGCCCCTGGCGCCGACCCTGCCCGGCAACCCCGACATTCTCGACCTCAACCGTTGGCAGCCGCTGAAGCTCGACTCGTTTATTGACCAGTCGGGTAACCTAATCCCCGACTCCACCCCCCGTTTTCTCACTCCCGAGTGGGGACGTGTCACCCCCTTCGCCCTCACCAGCACCGACCTCACAACTTACAACCGCAATGGCTTTGACTACCCGGTCTACCACGACCCCGGGGCGCCACCCCAGATCGACGTCGTCAACGGCGGCGCATCTTCAGAGGAGTACAAGTGGAACTACGCCCTGGTGCTGGCTTGGTCCGCCCATCTCGACCCGAACGACGGCGTGATGTGGGACATCTCGCCCGGGGCGCGCGGCAACAATCGCACCCTGCCGCAGACAGTGGCCGACTACCATACTTTTTATAACCAGCTGGAAGGGGGCGATGCCGGCAGCGGCCACCCACTCAACCCCTACACCGGCCAGCCCTACGCCCCGCAGGTGATCCCCCGTGGCGACTACACCCGAGCGCTGGCGGAGTTCTGGGCCGACGGCCCCACCTCCGAAACGCCGCCCGGCCACTGGTT
>CAYUZM010001369.1:0-1611 GCA_964449665.1 uncultured Solibacteraceae bacterium | reverse complement strand
CGCCGCGCCGAAATCGTCATGATGTGGCACGGCATGCCGCTCTACATGGCCTGGAACTTCGACCTCTTCGCCATGATGTTCCTCGGCATGGCGCTCTTCCAACTCGGCATTCTCAGCGGGCGGCGCTCCATGGGCTTCTACGCCAAGCTGGCGCTCATCGGCTACGGCATCGGCATCCCGCTGCACTCCTACACCGCGTCGCAAATCGTCGCCAGCAACTTCGACAGCGTCACGCACGCCTTCGCCGTCATCCCCTATGAGTTCGGCCGCACGGTGGTCGCCCTTGGGCACATGAGTGTGCTCTTCGTCGTGATGAAGGCTGGCATCCTGCGCTGGCTCACGTCCGCGCTCGCCGCGGTCGGCCAAATGGCGTTCACCAACTACCTGATGCAATCGGTCATCTGCTACACGATCTTCTATACCCTCGGCTGGCACGGCAAACTCCAGCGCATTGACACGCTCTACATCCTGCTCGCCATCTGGACGCTCCAACTCATTGCCAGCCCGCTCTGGCTGCGCTCGTTCCGCTTCGGTCCGCTGGAATGGGTGTGGCGCTCGCTCACCTATTGGAAACGCCAGCCGTTCCGCCTCAATCCAGCGCCCGCCGCCGTGCCCGATCTGGACATACCCACTCCCGCCGTGGCCGGTGAGTAACCCGCCGTCGCCGGTAAGGATCTCCTCCGGCTACCATAAACGTTTGAGCGATTCCTTTGCGCCGTTCCGGCCCGCGTTCCGCAACCCGCACCTCGCCACGATCCTAACCACGTTCTGGCCTCGCACGCTCGACACGCGCCGCTACCCAGTTCATTCGCGCCTTTTCCACACCGAATCCGGCGTCCAGGTGCTCATCGATACGCAGCAGCCGGAAAACCCGCGCGGCGAAGTGGTGCTCGTCCACGGTCTCGAAGGCTCCTCGCACGCCCCCTACATGCGCAGCATGGCGCAGGCGCTTCTCGAAGACGGCTTCACGGTCCACCGGACCAACATTCGCTCCTGCGGCGGCACAGAGTTCCTCTGCTCCACCCTCTATCACGCCGGCCTCACCAAGGACATCTTCGCCATCCTCACCGACCTCGACCGCCAGCGCCGTACCCCCGTTTTTCTCGTCGGCTTCTCCCTCGGCGGCAATCAGGCGCTCAAAATGGCCGGCGAACTCGGCGGCGACGCCCATCGCCTCCTCGCGGGTGTGGTTGCCATCTCGACCCCCATCGACCTCGCCGAATGCGGCCGGGGTTTGAGTCATCCGAATCCCCGCGTCGGAGCCGTCATTGTCGCCGACGGTGCGATTGTCGGACGAGGGTTCCACCGCGGACCGGGAACTCCTCACGCCGAAGCTCTGGCGCTGGCGGAAGCCGGCGGGCGGGCGAGCGGCAGCTCTCTCTTCTGCACCCTTGAGCCCTGCGCCCATCATGGCAACACCCCGCCGTGCGCCGATGCAATAGTTGCGGCAGGAGTGAGTCGCGTCGTGATCGGCATGCTCGACCCCAAGCCGCTGGTGCACGGCCGGGGCGGCCTGCGGGCGTCGGGCGGTTACGCCCCGTGCCTGCGCGATGCGGTCCGCACGCGGTGGCCGAGGACAAGCGCGGAACGTTCTTCCCCCTCGAGGTGAAG
>CAYUZM010001368.1:0-1612 GCA_964449665.1 uncultured Solibacteraceae bacterium | reverse complement strand
ATAGTCACTCAGCCACTTGTCGCTGATGCCTCCGGGCTTGATGGGGCCGCTCGGATACGCTGTGTCGTGGGCATAGTCCGCGCTGACGTTTGCCCAGAAGGTGTCCGCATGGGCGATGAACTTCGTCTTCGGAAATGCCTTCAGCATGGCGTCGAAGCGTTTGAAGCCACCGTTGAACACGGCATTGCCGGAAGCCTGGGGCACGTCGCCGAAGTGAATGAGAATGGGAACATTCAGGTCGGCCGCGAGTGCGTACATGCGCTTCATCTCGGGCCCGTCGCAGTCCACCTGATTCTTAATTTCGCCGAAGCCCAGCGCTCCGTTCTTGACCGCCTTCGTCAAAAGCGCCGCGCACTCCGGCGCTTTCACATCGGCGCTCACGAACCATACGAACTTTCTGGGGTACTTTGCCGCCAGTGCCTTCGACCTTTCGGCCGCATCGACGCGGGTTAGCAGAATGGCCTTGGTCACGCCGCTTCCGTTCATGTGGGCGACGTTCGATTCTCCGTCCTCGCGTAAGTGGAGGTGAATGTCCAGCACGGGCCCACCCCATTCGCTGGTTTGCTGCGCCAGCAGCGACGCCACAGGCATCGCGGCCGCTGCCCGCACAAATTGGCGTCGATTCATCGTGATTTCCTTCCACGGATAGTCTACTAGCACCCGCTACCCGCTACGCTTAAGCTGTGTCCCGCGTCCTCGAACCCGAATTACTCGATGAGGCATCCGACGAACTGGCCCATGCCATCCTTGCAGAACTCGAATTCATCAATACGTGGTTCGGCGGCGAACGTGTTTTGCACTCCGAACTGGCCCGGGTAATGCCGTTTGAATCGGTACTCGATGTCGCGGCGGGCAATGGCTGGGCGGCCCGTTCCCTCCAACGCCGCTTTGGTATTCGCGCCGTTTCGCTTGATCGCCTGCCGCGCAACCTTGCGCGCGCGCCCCACCCTAAAATCGCCGCCGATGCCCGTGCGCTTCCATTTGCCGACGCGAGCTTCGACGTCGTGATCAGCTCGCTGTTTCTTCATCACCTCACCGATGACGAACTCGCCGTCTGGCTTGCCTCCTGCGCGCGCATCGCACGCCGCGCCGTTGTGTGCGTCGATCTCGTGCGGTCCTGGCGCACCTCGCTCTTTCTCCCGGTCACCCGCCCCCTTTTTCGCTTGCACCGCATTACGCTCCCCGACGGCGCCACCAGCGTCCGAGCCGCCTTCCCGCCCGCCGTACTCCGCACCGTTGCCGCTAGGGCCGGACTTCCTACCGCCCGCGTTCCCCTCGCGTTGCCCTGGGCACGCCGGGTGTTATCCTTCGTGAAGTGAAACCGAAGACGTTTCTTCGGTGGGTGGTGTTGCCCATCGGAGTCCTGTGTGTCTATCCCCCCGCTCGATTGGCTGTCATCGCCGCACTTGGCCTTGGACAAGGCTGCACGATTGAGAAAGCCATGGACGCGGCGAACCATCCCGGCGAAGTCCTGAATGTGAAGGACCGCATCCTGGCGGGAAGCAAGAAGATCGCCGAAGATCCGCCGTACGTGCAGTGGGAAACGCCCGACGGCAACTACTGGATTCCCGCGCGGAAACACGGCGCGTTCGCGCTTCCCTTCAACATCGCC
>CAYUZM010001367.1:0-1612 GCA_964449665.1 uncultured Solibacteraceae bacterium | reverse complement strand
AGCACCCAGTTCGGCCTGAAGAGCCTGCCGCGAGCGATGTCGGCCATTCTTCCCACCGACACGATTTCGCAGTTCTGGTTCCCGAACCTGATTGCGCGCATCAAGGAGGCCGTGGGAGCCTATCCTCAGGCCATCATGGCCGTGTTTGCGACGGCATTTATTGGAGCGCTGGCGATCGGCCTCCTGCCGAAGCACGGAAAGAAAGATGAAGCACTTCACGTACCGAACGCTGGCCGAGCTCCGGCAGAGCGCTGAAACAATGGGCGCACGGCATGTGCGCCTGGAAGAAGATGTCCCGAAAATTCAGGAGGCGCTGGGACGGCCGGTCCAGGTGGGACCGGTGCGCGTGGGGAACTCCATGGCGATTCATCCCATGGAGGGCTGCGACGGCGACCTGAACGGTTCTCCCGACGAGTTGACGCTGCGGCGTTATGAGCGGTTTGGACGCGGCGGGGCAAAGCTGATCTGGTTTGAGGCGACCGCCGTGGTACCCGAGGGCCGCGCCAACACGCGGCAGCTTTGGATCCACAAAGGCAACGTCGCCGACTACGCCAACATTCTCGACCTTACGCTTCGCTCGCATCGCGAAGAGCATGGCCGCGACGACGATGTGCTGGTGCCGATTCAGCTCACGCATTCGGGCCGCTATTCGGTTCCGAAGCGCATCATTGCTTACAACAATCCGCTGATCGGGCGGAAATTCAACATGCCGGACGACTATCCGGTGATCAGCGACGATGAGCTGGACCGGCTTCCCGATGCATTTCTGGAGGCGGCGAAACTCGCCTACGCGGCGGGCTTCCGCGCTTTCGATTTGAAGGTGACGCACGGCTACCTGCTGAGCGAGTTGCTAGGCGCGAAGACGCGTCCGGGCCGCTATGGCGGTTCGCTTGAGAACCGTACGCGTGTCATCAAGGGGATCTTCGACCGCTGGCGCGCGGAGTTTGGCGACAAGGTTACCTATTGCTCGCGCATGAGCGTGTTCGACGGCGTTCCGTACGTGACGGATCCGGCGACGAAGCTCGGGGTTCCGCTGCCGTTCGAGACGCCTTATCCATACGGCTATGGCGTGGACCCGGACAATCCACTCGAAGACGATATGACCGAGCCCAAGCAGGTGATCGCGCTGATGAAGAGCTGGGGCCTGCAGTTGCTGAACGTGTCGCTGGGGTGCCCGTATTACAACCCGCACATCGGGCGGCCGTTCGAAAAACCGGATGAGGGCAACTATGAGCCGCCGGAGCACCCGCTGTTGGGCGTCGACCGTCACTTCCGCATCGCCGCCGATTTGCAGCGCGCGTTCCCGGATTTGCCGATGGTGGGCACCGGGTATAGCTGGCTGCAAAAGTATTCGATCAACGCGGGCGCGGCGAACGTCGCCGACGGGAATATTCGCTTTTTCGGGATGGGCCGGAATGTTTTGTCGTATCCCGATTTCGCGCGCGATGTGATGACCAAGGGCGAGCTCGACGAGTTGCGCGTGTGCAAGAGGCTGACCTATTGCACGTTCCTGATGCGAAAGAAGAACCATCCGCCGGGCCAGTTCCCCGCCGGGTTCCCGCCGGTCGACATACAGGCTTACGGGCCAATTATCGAGCCCACGGGCCAGGCG
>CAYUZM010001366.1:0-1613 GCA_964449665.1 uncultured Solibacteraceae bacterium | reverse complement strand
CGCCGCCTTCGCCAGCCGCGGCAGCCGCCGCGCCGGCGGCCTCGGACTCTACTGGTACCCGCTCGACTAGCCCGCCCCGGAGATCGCACAATGGCAAAAAAAGAGTACGACGTCTTAATTGTAGGCTCGGGCGCTTCCGGCGGCATGGCCGCCTACACACTCACTCAGCTCGGCGTGAAATGCCTGCTGCTCGACGCCGGCCCCAAGGTCGACTTCCAGCGCAATCGCAGCCTCAAGCCCGTCTACGAACTTCCCTATCGCGGCTTTGGCAAACCCGGCCGCCTCCCCCACGTCTTCCAGGCCAACGAACTCAACGCCAACCAGTGGGTCGACGAAACTGAAGTCCCCTACACGCACGACCCAAAGGAGCCCTACAACTGGGTTCGCGTCCGCATGCTCGGCGGCAAATCAAATTTCTGGGCGCGCATGTCCTTCCGCCTGAGCGACTACGAATTCAAAGCGAAGGACAAAGACGGCTTCGGCGAAAACTGGCCGCTGGACCACGCCGAACTCTCACCCTTCTATGACCGCGTCGAGCCCATCTTCCGCGTCTCCGGCCGCAAAGAAGGACTCGCCCAACTTCCCGACGGCAACTTCGTTCCCGACGATTCGCCCGACACCGGCGCGGCCCAACGCATCGCCACTGCAGGCAAACCCTATGGCGTCACCGTCACGAAAATCCGCCGCGCGCTCGGCGATGGCTCTCTCGCCAGTTCATTCAATCTCCTGCTGCCCAAGGCCATGGCCACCGGCAATCTCACCATCGTTCCCAACGCCGTTGTCCGCGACCTCACCGTCGACAAAAACACCGGCCGCGTGAACGGCGTCAACTTCGTCGACCGCAAATCCAAGCGTGAAATGCACGCCACGGCCCGCGTCGTCGTCCTCGGCGCATCGTGCCTGGAAAGCACGCGCATCCTGCTGAACTCCGGCATCGCCAACTCCAGCGGCGCGCTCGGCCACTATCTCCACGATCAGTTCTACGTCAGCAACAGCGTGGTCGCCATCGTTCCCGAAGCCCGCAACGGAGCCGCCCCGCGCGGCCTCATGGGCGGAGGCGGCTACATCCCGCGCTTCAAAAACATCAACACGAAAGAGAAGAACTTCATCCGCGGCTACGCCTTCGACTTCTTCGCCGGCGGCACTCCCGACGCCAAATACTTCGGCTCCTGGGGCGAGCAGTTGCAGAAGGACATGGACACCGTCCGCGGCGCAAGCGTCTCCGGCACGCTCATGGGCGAAGTGCTGCCGCGCTACGAAAACTTCGTCAGCGTCGACAAGAAAGTCACCGACGCCTACGGCATCCCCGTCCTCAACTTCAAGTGCAAATACTCCGACAACGAATTCAACATGGCCAAGGACGCCATCGACACGATGGGCGAGATCTACCAGAAGGCCGGCTTTGAAGTTCTCCATCGCAACGATAAAATGTTCCCGCCCGGATACAGCATCCACGAGTTAGGAACCTGCCGCATGGGCGACGACCCGAAGAAGAGCGTATTGAACCGCTGGAACCAAAGCCACGACGTGAAGAACCTGTTCATCGTCGACGGCAGCAGCTTCGTCACCGGCGGCTCGCAAAACCCGACGATGACCATCCTCGCGCTCTCCAT
>CAYUZM010001365.1:0-1617 GCA_964449665.1 uncultured Solibacteraceae bacterium | reverse complement strand
TGGAAACAGTCTTCGCTTCCTTTCTGATCCGCTATATTATGTGATAGTCAATAGTCGCTCATCGACCTGCTGTTTGATTTGCCGCTGAATTTCTCTGTCGTTTACATCCGCGGAGTATACTACCTCGGAGTCCAACTCCGCGCAAAAGCCGGTGATCGGGGCTGACATAACTCCTCCTCCTCGTGTGCGAGCTACTTTCAATGCCCATCGAGGACGCCGACTGCAGTACATCGCATGTACCGTATAAGGTACAATCGGTTTGGTGCCAAAGGCTGGTCATCTTCCGCCGGAAAGAGTTCCACTCGTCTTTTTCCGGACGACGGCCGGTAACGAGCCGGTGAGGGAATGGCTAAAAGAGCTCCCGGAAGCCGAGCGGCAGGCCGTCGGCAAAGATCTCATGCGGGCACAGTGGCGTTGGCCGGCCGGTATGCCGTTGTGCCGGCCGATGGGTGGCGGCCTCTGGGAGATTCGCACGGATCTTCCGGAGAACCGGACGGCCCGGGTGCTGTTGTGTCTTCATCAAGAACACTTGGTGGCACTGCACGGATTCATCAAAAAGACGCGGGCGACGCCGGAAGACGCTCTAACGTTGGCGCGGAAGCGCCAGAAAGCATTGCTGCGATGAGCAAGAAACATTTTGGTTCGAGCCTTGACGACTTCCTCAAAGAAGAGGGCATCTTTGAAGAGGCGCAAAATCAGGCGATCAAGGAACTGATTGCCTGGCAATTGGCGCAGGCGATGAAGGAAAAGAAGATCTCGAAGAACCGCATGGCTGTCCTGCTGAAGACCAGCCGGACGCAGGTGGACCGGTTACTCGACGCCAAGCGCGATATTACTCTTTCCAGCCTGGAGCGCGCGGCGGCGATGTTGGGACGTCGGGTTACGATTCAGCTTGTGTAAGTTCGGCCGTTGTCAGCGGCGGGAGCGGTTGGCCAAATGTTCGGCGGCGGCGTGGTCGGGCACCAGGTGTTTGATGTCGGGAAGGCCGGCGGCGTGTTTGGCGGGGTCGGGATCGGCGACGCGCATGGGCGTGTGTTCGAGCGGGGAGGGGAGGCGTCCGCGGAGGAGCGCGGAGATGGGGCGGAAGGCCGGTTTATCTCCTATGAAGGGCGTGTGATCGGCGAGCGGGGCGCAGTCGCGGGTTTGGTCGGGGAAGCGTTCGAGAATGTTGCGGCGCTCTTGCAGTTGCTTGAGTTCGCGGATGGCGATGGTTTGGATGCGCTGGTAGCGGACCTGGGTGCGCGAGAGGCGGTCGATTTGAATGGCGTTGGCTTCGACGGTGGGATCGAGCGCGTTGACGGCGCGCTGGAGCGAGTCGAAGGTGACTTTTGCGGCTGCGATTTCACGGCAGAACATGAGTTCCAGGTCGCCGTGTGCTTTGTAGAGCGTGGCGAACTGGGCGGCCGCCACGTCGATGAGAGATTCGGGAGTGCGCGCTGGTTGCATAGGTTTGAGCGCGAGATTGGTCTCGCGATCAAAGTGTGGAACGGGGGCGAGCGGGGCCGCCGGCTAGGTGGCGGGAAGTGGTTGAAAGAAGGCGGAAAACTTAATTCGCGAGCGCGGTGATTGTATGTGGGCGCTGCAGCTGGGCGGGATAAAATCCCGCCCAGGCGCGTA
>CAYUZM010001364.1:0-1630 GCA_964449665.1 uncultured Solibacteraceae bacterium | reverse complement strand
CCCCCCACCTGGCACCGCGCGCGCCCACCCCCAAACCCCACATCACCTCGCCCGCACCCCTCCCCAACCCCACGTCACTCCACGCGCCTGGGCCGCGTAGGCCGTGCGGTTAGCACCGCCTGGGCCGCGTAGGCCGTGCGGTTAGCACCCGCTGATCCGCGTACACTTCCATCCCTCCCGCGTCATCCGCGCCACGTCCAGGAAATGCCGCCCGTCCAGCAAAAACGCCGTCCGCGCCTTCGCCGCCATCGCCGCCCAATCCAGATCCTGATACTCGTCCCACTCGGTCACTAACACCACCGCATCGGCATGGTCGGCCACCTGCTCGGCCGTCTCGCAATACCGCACGCCCAACCCCGCATGCTCGGCCCGCGCCCGCTCCATCGCCACCGGATCGTGCACCACCACCGTCGCCCCCCGCGCCAGCAACGCCCGCGCAATATCCAGCGACGGCGCATCCCGTAAATCGTCCGTGTTCGGCTTGAAGGCCAGCCCCAACAGCCCCACCGTCTTGCCCTTCATGATCTTCAACTCGGCCAGCAGCTTTTCCACCACGCGCTCCCGCTGCTGCTGATTCACCGTCCGCGCCGCCGAAACAATCGGCATCGCCAGGCTATAGTCGGCCGCCGTCGCCACCAGCGCCGCCGTGTCCTTCGCAAAGCACGACCCGCCCCACCCCAGCCCCGCCTGCAGAAACCGCGTGCCAATCCGCCGGTCCAGCCCAATCCCCTTGGCCACCAGCGTCACGTCGGCGCCCATCTTCTCGGCCAGCCTGCCCACTTCGTTGATGAAGCTGATCTTCAACGCCAGAAACGCATTCGCCGCATACTTGATCAACTCCGCCGACGCCAGATCCGTCGTCACCAACGGCACCGCCGCCACCCCATCCGGCCGCCGCAAATACCCCGGCGGCGTAAAGCTCTGCTCCAGAATCGGACGGTACAGCTTCGACAACACATCCACCGCCCTCGGCGCATCGGCGCCCACCACAATGCGGTCCGGATACAGACTGTCTAGCAACGCGCTGCCTTCTCTCAGAAACTCCGGATTTGACGCCACCGCAAACTCCGCCGCGTCCCGCCCGCGCCTCGCCGCGCTCGACTCCCGGATCAACGACTCCACCCAGTTCCCGCTCCCAATCGGCACCGTCGACTTGTTCACCACCACCGTGAATCCGCCGCCCAGGTGCTCGCCAATCGCCGCCGCCGCCCCGCGCAAATACTGCAGGTCCGGCGAACCATCGGCCGAAGGCGGCGTCCCCACCGCGATGAAGACAACCTCGGCCCGCGGAATCGCCTCTTCGTAGCTCAACGTGAACCGCATCCGCCCCTTGGCCTCTTCGAGAATCTCCTCGATGAACGGTTCATAGATCGGGACACGGCCCTGCCGCAGAATCTCAATCTTCGCCGGATCGTTGTCCAGGCACGTCACCTCGTGGCCAATCGCGGCCAAACAGGCGCCCGTGGTCAACCCCACGTACCCCGTGCCAATAATCGCAATCTGCATAAGCTCTCATTATCTGTCGGCACGCCCCACCAGCGGCAATAGGGCTACTACCCCTGCTTGCCGAAAACTCAGTCCTCTATGTGGGCGCTGCCCCAGTCAAGCCATAATTTAGGACCTAATCGGC
>CAYUZM010001363.1:0-1632 GCA_964449665.1 uncultured Solibacteraceae bacterium | reverse complement strand
GGTCGCGAATGATAATCCGCCAGAGCACCTATAGTGTCTCAGAAAATGGGCTAGAATGCCCAGCGTCGTGATGCGTTGCCGCGCATCGTGTAATCGGTAGGGCTCCCAGTGGAAGTCCTCACGGAGCACGGTAATCACTTCACGAATGATTGGTTCAGACACGTCAAGCCGGAAATCGCCCGAACGCGCCATGCCCATGACGCGCCCGCAGACGCCTCCAAACTCAAAGGGGGACACGTAGATATTGGAATCGAAAGTGACGCCGTGCACTCAACGCGCCTGCGCTTTTCGGCGGCGCTGGACGATTTCGGGCACGTCGGACTCACTGTATCCCGATTCCCGTCCGGTCTTGCGGCCGTACTCGAGCAGCCCGCGCCAGGCGCGGTCCTCCAGCCCCAACCGCAGCGCCTCGGCGACCAGTTCATCCACAGACTTCCCCTCCCCCGCGGCTTTGCTTTGGAGCTCCGCCAGCAGTTCGTCGGGCACGTGGATGTTGTTCTGCGATGCCATCTGTTTCCAGCGTTTCGTACCTGTCGCGGGTGTCAATGACGGCGCATGCGCCCGCTGGAGCGTGCAACCGGCCGTTGGCGCGCACCCAGCTCGGCCCTCAGTAGTTCTTCCTCACGCAGGGCGTAAGCAGTTCCAGCAGGTGGTCGTCGGGATCGCGGAAGTAAATGCTCCACCCGCCGAGGGGCCAGTAGACCCGGCTCTCGATGGGCACGCCATGGCGGGTCAAGCGCTGTTCCCAGGCCTCGAGCTCATCGGCTTCCACGGCGAAGCCGATGTGGAGCGGGCCGCTGCCGTCATGCGGGGGAATGACGCCGCCGGACAGGGCCGACTCTGTGCGCGACGCGCCTCTGAGGAACAGCAGCAGGATGTGACTTCCATTCACGTCGAAGGCGCAGAGGCGGGCGTCGGCAATCAGCACGCTCAGCCCCAGGGCATCGCGATAGAAGGCAGCGGCGCGGTTGAGATCGTCGACGTAGAGGGCAGTTTCTTTTACGCCGCGCAGCTTCGGCGCATCCGGAGAGTTCATGCCTCTCTTTTACGCCACGGGCGTGGCGTCGCGCAAAAACGCGCCCACGCGCCGCGCAAAGTGAGGCTACGGCAGGTCGAAGGCGAAAACACCGCTGCCGGCCGGCATGACGACCATCTGTTTCCCGTTCACGCTGTAGCTCATCGGATTGCTCGCCATGGTGCCGCCGAGGTTGATCCGCCAAAGCTCGCGCCCGTTTTCGGCATCAAGGGCGAAGAAGTAGCTTTCCATCGCGGTGCGTTCGCGCGAGATCCAGCCGCCGGTGCTTCCAAACAGCAGCTTGCCCGCGGTGGTGAGCACGCCCGACCATGGCTTGGTGTGCATCTTGTGCTCCCAGACGCGTTCGCCGGTCTTAGGATTGAGCGCGCGGATGGCGCCCCAGCCAGGCTCGTCGGTGAGATCGATCTCCGGCACGCTGCCGATGTAGCGATTGCCGGGAATGTATTCGGCGTCGCCCTTGCGGTAGAGGCCCTTGTTCTCCCAGGCGGTGAGATAGAAGAGGCTCGTGAGCGGGTTGTACGAAGGCGAATACCAGTTCGTCGCCCCCTGCACGCCGGGCCAGACGTACGTGCCTTCGGGCGAAGGATCGATGTTCG
>CAYUZM010001362.1:0-1634 GCA_964449665.1 uncultured Solibacteraceae bacterium | reverse complement strand
ACCGGCCGCCAGGCGGCCACCCTTTTTCTCGCCGATTCCCGTTGCCGACGTCTGCTTGCCCCCACGCGCCGGGCCACCGGCATCGATAATCCCAAACTGGAAACGCTCCCGCTCGCCATGCCTCCGGCGCCGCTGCCGGCCGCTCCCGGCGCCGTCTTCGTCTGTTGCCTCGGCAGCACCATCAAGAACGCCGGTTCGCGCGAACGTTTCCGCCAGATCGACCACGATCTGCCGCTTGCCTACGCCCAGGCCGCACTCGCCGCCGGAGCGAACCGCTGCTTGCTGGTCTCCTCGGTCGGGGCATCGGCAACATCGCCCAACTTCTACCTTCGCGTGAAAGCCGAACTGGAATCCGGTTTGGCTCAACTTCCTTTCGTCTCTCTCGACATCTTCCGCCCCAGCCTGTTGCTCGGCGAACGCCCCGACCGCCGTCTGGCCGAACGCATGGCCGCTCCGCTCACGCGCGCCATCGCGCCGTTGCTTCTGGGGCCTCTGTCGATTTATCGGCCGGTTGCGGCAGCCACGCTGGCGCGGGCAGTTGTCCATAGCGCGCTTGCCGCTGAACCGCCGCCCGGAACCCGAGTCCACTATTGGCGCGACATCGCCGGTGTCTCTTCTTAAGCGCCGCAAGACGGCACGCAACCGCTTGTGTGTTACGCTAACCATCTGGCGCCTACCGGATGAAGCTGTCGGTCGTCATTCCCTGGTCGAACAGGTCGGAGTTGCGCCGCTCGCTGACAGAGAACGCCTCCCAGCTGGACCAGCCTGGCATTGAAGTTCTGCTCGTGAATGGCGGGGGCCGGCGGCAGGATGTGGAAGGCATTGCGCGCGATGCCGGCTGGTCTCGCATCCGCGTGGTGCACGTTCCCACCGCGACTTTCAACAAGCCCATCTGCTTGAACCTGGGGGTCTCTTTCGCGCGAGCCAAAACGGTCTTTCTGCTGGATGCCGATGTGGTTCTCAGGGGCGCATTTCTCCAGAAGGCCTGCGACACTGTCCAGAACGGCGCGTGTTTTGTCAGCGTCGCCAAGGTGATCGAGGCGGAGCCGGAGAAGGTGCCGCACCGCTGGAATCGCGACGCGGTGATTCACCAGAAATCAAGCACCACCCGGTTCACAACGGCAAACGGCAGGAAGGCCACGATTGTCCACACGGTGACGCGCGATGGAACCCGTTCAGGCCCTGGGTTGATTGTTGTCGCGCGGAAGCACTTCGTTGCCGTGGGAGGGTTCAACTCGAATCTCACCGGCTGGGGGTTTGAGGACTACGATTTTCAGATTCGCCTGCAGCTGCTGCATGGGCTCAAGCGAAGAACCTTCGGCCGCGCCGTTCATCTTTCCCATGAGAGCGTGGACGGCCGCGAGACGGATTGGCGCAATCAGCAAACCTGCCTGGAAAACTACGGCCGCGGCTTGTTTACCGGAACCTATCGCGCCGATATCGAGCGCTGGAAGCAGCAGGCCGTTGAATCGCGTATCTGAAGCGATCGTAGAGCCGTCTCCCTAGTGCGCCTCGAACATGTGAGCGATGTCCTGATAGCCGTTCATCGACAGACGGCAGGCAGGCTGGTCGCCCGCAAACCGGGGCCGGTGCCAGTGCATGCCCGGTGCGTAAACCATGTCGCCCTGGTCGGG
>CAYUZM010001361.1:0-1637 GCA_964449665.1 uncultured Solibacteraceae bacterium | reverse complement strand
GCCGGATTGAAGGTCACCTTCATGCGATCCTACCTACCGCACGCCGACCAGGACTACCGCCAGGACTTCCGCCCGCTCATCGCCGGTTTCAGCGACGATCCCTACGACGCCGTGGTCATTGCCGACCGCCTGCCGCGTGCCGGTTGGCTGCTGCGCGATTTGCGCTCGATGGGCGTCACCGCGCCTGTCCTCGGCGGCGACAAGCTCGATTCGCCTCAGCTGTGGAAGATCGCCGGCCAAGCCGCCACCGGCGTCTATGTGGCAAGCGCGGTAGACCCGGAATCGGCGGTGCCCGAAGCCGTGCGTTTCCGGCGTGAGTTTGAGAGGCGCTTCGGCCGTCCGCCCGACTATGAAGCGACACAGGGATACGAGGCCTACCGGCTGCTGGCCGGGGCCTGGGAGGCGTCCCATTCCGGCGCGCCGCTCGTGGTGGCGACCACCTTGCGCACGCGCCCCTGGAAAGGACTGTTCGGCCAGTATTCATTCACCGCCGACGGTGACATCGGCGGGCGGGCGATCTCGATCAAGCGCATGAAGAACGGCGCGTTCGACCGCTAGCACGTGAAGCATTCTGGGAAAGGCAGGGCGTTCGGATGATGGTGCCGTGGACAGTGGTGGCGATTGCTTGGTTCGTCGGAAGCCTTGTGATCGCATTTGCCGGCTCGAAGTTTCGTTTCGGGTTCTGGGGATACCTGTTTGCATCCTTATTGTTGTCGCCATTGATGGGTGCGCTGCTGCTGGCGGCTGCAATCCCTCCGCGCCAAAAACGCTGAGAGAGACCGCCGCCTGCGGGCACATTGACCTCGTAGGCGGTTTTCTCTACACCTCGCCTCGACCGTCGCGGGACGGCGCGGCGGAGCCCGCCGGGAACCACGAGGTTGCCCACGCGCGGCGACTTTTTCTCACTTGAGGGGCAAAGCTCGCCGATAAGAATGAAACGCGGCGCGCTCGCCGCCGTGTAAGAGCCACTGGAGCACTCAGCCGATTTCACTCAGAGGAGCACCGATGTCGAAAAAAGAACCAGAGCACAGCCAGCACGAGGCGCCGCCGGCAGCGGCAGCCGCCAAACCCATCGATGTGGAGTTCACGCCGGTCAGCGAAACGGGCGCTGGAACAACCGGTGCGGCCGACGCCGCGCAGGCTGCCGCCGCGGCCGGCGCGCTGCGCCAACTGCAGTGCGATCTGACGATCACCAAGCATGTCAGCCTCGCCGTCGGCGCGGGGTTCATTCCGCTGCCAGCATTTGACGTCATGGCCGTCTCGGGCGTGCAGTTGGACATGTTGTACCGTCTGTGCCGGATCTACAATGTGCCGTTTTCCAGCGAAGCGGCCCGCAGCATGATCAGCGCCCTGATCGGCGCCTCCATTCCGGCCGTCCCGGCTGGCGTGCTGGCCAGCGGCGTGAAGATGATTCCGGGCATCGGCACCGCACTCGGGCTGTTCACCTCACCCTCTCTCTACGGGGCCACAACTTATGCCGTCGGCCGCGTATTTGTCGAACATCTGGAGTCGGGCGGCACGCTGCTCACCTTCGATGCCAAGGAGATGAAGGCGCCCTTCGAACGCGCCCTCACACGCGGCCCGCACATGGCCGCCGAAAAGCAACGCTGACCTGGCCGCTCGGTATCGGCCGCGCG
>CAYUZM010001360.1:0-1643 GCA_964449665.1 uncultured Solibacteraceae bacterium | reverse complement strand
CCGGACGAAGAAAAGTGCCAGGTGATGCTGCGCGGCATCACGCCCATGCTCGAAAAACACCACAAGGTGCGCATCCTCGATGAAGCCGTTAACTCGGCCGTGCGCCTCTCGCATCGCTACCTCGTCGGCCGCCAGTTGCCCGACAAAGCGGTCAGCATTCTCGACACCGCCTGCGCCCGCCTTGCGCTTGGACAGAGTGCCACGCCGCCCGCGCTCGAAAACGCTACGCGCCTGCTCGACGACCTGCAGGTGCAAAAGCGTATCCTTGAACGGGAACAGGCCGCGGGAGCGGATCACGCCGAACGCCTCGCCAAAATTACCGAAGGCATCGGCGCAACCGAAGCCGAACTGGCCGCGCTCAAAGATCGTTGGGAAAAGGAAGGCGCGCTTGTCAGCGAAATTCGTGACCTGCGCGTGCAGTTGGAAGACGGCACCGCCTCCGCCGGCACGCGCGAAAAGATGAACGAACTGCAAGCCCAGCTTGACACCATGCAGGGCGAGACGCCGCTCATGCGCGTCTGCGTCGATGCGCAGATCGTCTCCGAAGTTCTCTCCGGCTGGACCGGCATTCCCGTCGGCAAGATGATGAAGGACGAAGTCACCACCGTCCTCGAACTCGACACGCTTCTCAAGCGCCGCCTCATTGGCCAGGACCACGCCCTTGCCGCCATCGCACAGCGCATCCGGACGTCGCGCGCTGCGCTCGACGATCCCAACAAGCCGGTCGGCGTCTTCATGCTCGTCGGACCGTCGGGCGTCGGCAAAACGGAAACCGCGCTCTCGCTGGCCGACCTTCTCTACGGCGGCGAACGCAATGTGATCACCATCAATATGAGCGAATTCCAGGAAGCGCACACCGTTTCCACGCTCAAAGGTTCGCCTCCCGGATACGTCGGCTACGGCGAAGGCGGCGTGCTTACCGAAGCCGTCCGCCGCAGGCCGTACTCGGTCGTCCTGCTCGACGAAGTCGAAAAGGCCCACCCCGACGTGCTCGAACTTTTCTTCCAGGTCTTCGACAAAGGCCAGATGGAAGACGGCGAAGGCCGCGAGATTAATTTCAAGAACACCATCATCCTGCTCACCACCAACGCAGCCTCGGGCGAAATGATGAAGCTGTGCGCCGATCCCGAAACGGCGCCCACCTCGAACGCTCTGGTGGCCGCCATCAAGCCGGAGTTGAATAAGGTCTTCCAGCCGGCGTTCCTTGGCCGCATGGTGATCATCCCGTATTACCCTGTGCGCGACGAAGTGCTCAAACAAATCATCGTGCTCAAGCTGAACAAGATCAGACGGCGCATTCAGGAGAACCACCGCGTCGCCCTGACCTGGGACGACACGCTCTTGCAGGCCGTTGCCGACCGCTGCACCGAAGTCGAATCCGGCGCCCGCAACGTCGACAACATCCTCACCAATACGCTGTTACCCGACCTGGCGCGCCGCCTGCTGGAAGGCATCGCCGCCGGAACGCGCCCCGAACGGGTCACGGTTACCGCGGCCTCCGACGGCTCATTCGTTTATTCGTGATCCCATGGAGGCCCTTGCCGTCGCGATCTAACTAGGAGAACTCACCATGCCTGCACCCAATCTCGGCAAACTTCGCCAGAAGGAGCGGCCCTTCAACTTTCATTGTCCGCTTGGTGACG
>CAYUZM010001359.1:0-1647 GCA_964449665.1 uncultured Solibacteraceae bacterium | reverse complement strand
TCTTGCTGCCATGTGCACGGGCCCGTCCTCAAGGCCTCACCGAGCGGCCATCGACCACCACCACCTGTCCGGTGACGAAGTCGCTTTCGGCGCTGACGAGGTAGACCAAGGTGCCACACAGGTCTTCTGGCGTCACCTCGCGCTTGATGGCGCGGCTGGCGATGTTGTTGGTCGCCACCACCCCCTGCCAGGCCGGGTTGGCCACGGTGTTTTCGCTGGCGGTGAGGCCAGGCGCCAGGGTGTTGACGCGGATGCCGGCGTCGCCGAGCTCACGCGCCAGTGCACGGGTCATGGCCCCCACCGCCCCCTTGCCCCCACCCACCGGCCCCCTCACCCGCCTCGAACAGCGGAACAACTTCCGCTACCAGGAAGGCACGCGCGAAGCCACGGCCCACAAGGCCCCTCTCGAACAGCCCTCCGACCGCATCCTCCTCGAATCCGGCCCCAAAGCCCAGGCCCGCACCTGGGACCCCACCGGCTCCCTCACTGCCAACACCATCACGCTCGATCAAACCGCCGGCCGCACCCTCGCCGAAGGCAACGTCCTCTCCACGCGCCAGCCTGAATCCACCCGCCAGCCCGAATCCAAGCCCGCCACCGCCGGCGCACCCTCCAGCGCCCCCACCAGCGCGAAGTCCAACTCCGCCATGCTCAACCCCGCCGAGCCCCTCTACGCCCGCGCCCAGAAGATGACCGCCCTCGACAACAAGCGCGACATCACCTACGAAGGCGCCGCCACCCTCTGGCAAGCCTCCAACCGCCTCCAGGCCGATCGCGTCCACATCCTCCGCGACAAACAAACCCTCGACGCCGAAGGCCACGTCGTCTCTCAGCTCATCGATTCCGCGCCCGATCAAAAGACCGCCGCGCCCGTCACCATCGTGCGCTCCGAAACCCTCCACTACGACGACGCCCAAAACCTCGCCCACTACAAAGGCAACGTCCGCCTTAACCAGGGCGGGGCATCCGGCGGTACCTCGGGAGGAATGGACGTCCAATCCGCCGAACTCCGCGCTTTCCTCCTCGACGACCCCAAACCCGGCCAATCCCGCCTCGAACGCGCCTTCGCCGACGGCAACGTCATCATCCTCCAGCAAGGTCCCCACCAGGGCAAAATCCGCACCCGCCGCGGCACCGCCGAGCACGCCGAATACTACGTCGCCGACGGCCGTGTCATCCTGCGCGGAGGAAACCCGCAGATGGCCGACTCCGTCAAAGGAACTACCCGCGGCCGTCAATTGACCTGGTTTTCAGCGAATGATAGCCTTCTCGTAGAGGGTGCTGAGACGCAGCCGGTCGAAAGCCGGATTTTGCGGCGTTGACGCCCCCGCCGTTCGCCGCCGCTGTTTGCGCGGTGCGCGGCAGCCGCGCGGTTAGCGCATGCGTAAGCTTGAAACTGCCGAAATCGCCAAATCCTACCGACGCCGCAAGGTAGTCGACGATGTTTCTCTCCACGTCAGCCAGGGCGAGGTTGTCGGCCTCCTCGGCCCCAACGGCGCGGGCAAAACCACCAGTTTCTACATCATCGTCGGCCTCATCAGCCCTGATACAGGCCGCGTCCTCCTCGATGGCGAAGACATCACCGACCGCGCCATGTACGAGCGCGCCCGCCTCGGCATCTCCTACCTCCCGCAAGAGGCCTCCGTC
>CAYUZM010001358.1:0-1649 GCA_964449665.1 uncultured Solibacteraceae bacterium | reverse complement strand
GACGTCGTGGATCGCCTCGGCGCACCTGGCGCCCCCGGCGCCGTCCCGCCCCGCACACCCACCGGCGAAGATGCCCCCGGCGGCTCCACGCGCCCCGATGACATCGAATCCTCCTACCGCGCCGCCATCCAACGGGCTGGTGGATCCATGGGCCGCTTTCTCACCTGGACGATCGGCACCGCCCTCGCCGTAGCCTTCCTGGTCATCTTTATTTCGCCCGATGTGTTTGTGCAAATCGGCTCCGGCGACGTCGGCGTGCTCTACCGCCCGCTGCAGGGCGGAACCCAAACCAACGCCGTGCTGGGCGAAGGGCTGAAACTGATCGCCCCGTGGGACACGCTGCAGATCTACACCATCCGCGTGCAGGAGGCCAAACACGAAATCGAGGTCCTCACCAAAGAGGGGCTCGGCGTTAAGCTCCACCTGTCGGTTCGCTATCACCCGGAACCGGAAATGGTGGGCATGTTACACCAGCGTGTCGGCCCCAACTACAAGGAGCGCATCGTGCTTCCCGAGGTGGAATCGGCGCTGCGCGTCATCATGGGCGGCTTCACCATGCATCAGGTCTACGGCTCCGAACGCGGATTGGTGCAGAAGGTGATCAACGAGAGCCTGGAAGGCGTCTCGCAAAAGTACGTGCGCATCGACGACCTCATTCTGCGCCACGTCGAACTGCCCGCCGAAGTGCGTAAGTCGATCGAGGAAAAGATGCGCGAAAAGGAACTGGCCGAAGCCCATGAGTACAAACTCGAACGCGAACAGTTGGAGGCGCGTCGCAAAGAAATCGAGGCCGTAGGCTTGAAACGCTATAACGACGTCCTCGATAGCTCGATTACACCCAACCTGCTGAAGTGGCGGGGGATCGAAGCTACCCGCGAGCTGGCGCAGTCGAACAACACCAAGACGATCATCGTCGGCAACCGCGGCAACGACATGCCGCTCATGCTCGGTGGTGAAAAATGAGGACGCCTTGATTCGCGCGCGGACGATGGCGTGGGCGATGATGCGTATGCTCCTCGGCGTCGCGCTCGCGGCCGGCGCGTTTTATTGGATCATCTACCGCGAGCACTACTACCACGCGCCGCATGCGGCGCGGACCGCGGCCGGCGACGCGCTCTTCCAAAAGGGGGGAACCGTCGCCGTGGTGTGGCCCGACGGCGACTGCTGCGGATTCATTCACGGCGTGCGCATGGCCTGGGAAGAGACCTCGCAAAGTGGACCCTTGGCCGGGAAAGTGAAACTGCGCGAGTTCCATGAAGGGGCCGGCCACCACCGCGAAGCGGCCGCGTCGGCGGCCTCCGATCCCTCCGTGCTTGCCGTGCTGGGTCACGCATCGAGCGAAAGCGCCGTGGCGGCGTCGCTCACCTACGAATCCAACGGACTGCTCTTCATGACGCCCATGTCCACAGAACCGCGCCTGACCGCCTATGGATTCCGCTATCTCTTCCGCCTCACCCCAAGCGACCGCGAGGTCACCGCTTCCCTCGCGCAACTGGCCAAGACGAACGGCTGGACGCGCCTCGGCGTCGTCTACGCCCGCAACGAACACGGCGAATCGTTCGCACCGCATTTCGTCGCGCAGGCCGAAGAGGCCGGATTGACGGTCGCCTTCATGCGATCGCCACTACCGATCCGCGACCAGGCATACC
>CAYUZM010001357.1:0-1649 GCA_964449665.1 uncultured Solibacteraceae bacterium | reverse complement strand
GCGCACGTCTTCGAGCTTCCGCACGCAGGCGATCGCCTCCAACTGCGTCTTCGCTTGAAAGCCCGATCCAATCACGCACAGCGTCTTCGCGTCCTTCGCCGCAAGCAGGTCTGTGGCCACGCCCGTCGAGGCGCCCGTGCGAAGCTGCCCCAGGTGATTGGCCTCCAGCAGCGCCACCGGACGCGCCGTCGCCTGTTCATACAGCAGCACCGCGAAGTGCGCGCCATACTCCGGATGCGTCGAATAGACCTTCGTGCCGAAGTAGGCTCCGTGCGCGCCCGCCAGCGAATGCAGCACCGCGCCGCTCGCCATGTGCATCCGCCGCCGCGGCTGATTCTGCGCCGCGCCCTTGCCCAGCGCCGTCATCGCCTCGCGCACCACGCGCACCGCTTCGGCCATCGGTAAAAATTGCAGGACATCCTGCTCTGAAATGAGTAGCATCGACAACAATTATCCTGCAACCCGCATGCCGCCCCTTCACGTCCCAACAAGCGAGGAGGCACATGGGAGATGAAACAGCTCAGACTCGTTCCTGCCATCGCACTGTTGATCGCGCTCACCGGCTGCGGCACCGTGAAGATTCGCCAGCTCACGCACAACCCCGCTCGTTATCAAAACCGCACCGTGCGCATTGAAGGTAATGTCACCGGCGGCGTCGGAGCCCTGGTCGCGGGCGGATATCAGGTGGATGATGGCACTGGCAAAATCACCGTCATCTCCATGCGTCCCATCCCCAGTAAAGGCGCCAATGTGCGTGTGAAGGGCAAATACACCAGCGGCGTCCAAATCCTCAACCGCTCCTTCGGTAACGTCATCCGCGAAGAAGACGTCGACATCCGCGGCAACTGATTCGCCCCTACGGCCGCGCCAGCAGTTGCGCCGTCGCCTGCTCGTAAACCGCCTTCGCGCGCAGCCAGTCGTTCACCGCCGCCAGCTCGCGCAAGGCGGCATCGGCCGTCGCCTGCTCGCGCAGATTCACCAGAAACAGGGTGCCGTCGCCCAAATCGAAGCGCGCCCGTTCGGCGTCTTCCAACTGGCGCGCCACCTCCACCTCTTCGCGCAGCAGCGCCACGCGCTCATGCGCCGCCCGCACCGCCGACGCCGCATCGCGCACCTCGGCTTCAATCTTGTCGCGCGTCATCCGCTCCTTGTGCCGGATCTGGTTGATCTTCGCCGACACAATCGTGATCTTGCCGCTCGCCGAACGCCGCTGAAACGGCAGTTCAAAACCAATGCCCGCCTTCAACTCGTTCGGCCCGCGCTTCACCGGACCGCCTCCGGCCTCCGCCGTGAATCCAACCCCCAGCTCCACGCCCGGCAGCATCTGGTTCTCGGCCAATTGCAGATCCACGCGCGCCTGCTCGCGCTCGGTGGCCAGATACCGCAGCTCCGGCCGCCGGTCCATCGCGCGCGCCACATCTTCCACCAGCGCCGCGTCGGTGATCGTCTCGGTGCCGGGCAACATCCCAGGCAACCGGTCCGCCCCCGCGCGCGCAGGCAATCCCGCCGCGTCCCGGTAGAAAAGCGACAACTCGATCGCCGCGTTCTCCAGCCCCCGCTGCTGCTCCCCCAGTTGCCAGCGCCGCTGACACATCCCCCGCCGGTTCCCCCCCCCCCCAAACGGAGGGACCTGGCCCAAAGCCACCGAA
>CAYUZM010001356.1:0-1651 GCA_964449665.1 uncultured Solibacteraceae bacterium | reverse complement strand
GTGCTGGCTACCGATACGGTCTCGCTGGTCTGGCCAACTTCGAGCGAGATGTCGATGGTCACCGGCGTACCGACCGTGAGTGTGATGCCCGTGCGCTTGGCGAGCTTGAAACCTGCCTGCTCCACCGAAACGCTGTACGCGCCCACGGGCAATGAGGGGAAGCTGTAGATGCCCGCGTCGGTGGTCAGCTGGCGGTAGGTGATGCCCGTGGCTTCGTTGGCGGCGGTGACTTGCGCGTTCGGAACCACGCCGCCCGTGGAGTCAAGCACCGTGCCCGAAATGGTGGAGGTGCTGGTTTGAGCAAGCGCGGGTAACGCAAAAAGAATAAGTAGTAGGAGCGATAGACAACGAAATAAGTGCATGAGAATCTCCCAGAGGATAGAACCATGATACGGCTTCCCCGTGGCCGAGTATGCTATCCTCCCTCGGCATGAAGCTGGCATTCCTCACCCTGTTCTCCTTCATGCTCGCGGTTCCGGGAATCGCGCAAACGCCCAATCCGGAAGTACTGAAGCAAGCCGCGCTCGAAATGGCCGATGGCCGCGCCACGTTTACGCAGATCATGGTGGACTCGATCTTCAGCTTTGCCGAGCTGGGCTATCAGGAGTTCGAAACGGCGTCATATGTCACGGGCCTCTTGGAGAAGGAAGGGTTCCGCGTACAGAAGGGCTGCGCCGGGATGCCGACCTGTTTCGTCGCCGAGTTCGGCAGCGGCGCGCCGGTGATCGGCCTGATGGCCGACATCGACGGTCTTCCGGAAACCTCGCAGAAACCCGGTGTAGCATTCCATGCGCCGCTCATCCCGAATGGTCCGGGCCACGGCGAAGGGCACAACGCGGGCCAGGCCGTGAACGTCACGGCGGCCATCATCGCCAAGCAACTCATGCAGCGCTACAACCTGAAAGGCACGCTGCGCGTCTATCCGGGCGTCGCCGAAGAACTGCTCGGCTCGCGCACCTATATGGTGAACGCGGGGATGTTCAAGGACGTCGATGTGATGCTCTCCAGCCACATCTCTTCGGACTTCACCACCGCGCACGGCTTCCCCAGCGGCTCAGGACTTGTCTCGACGCAATACACCTTCCTCGGGCAGAGCGCGCACGGCGCCGGGTCGCCGTGGATGGGACGCAGCGCGCTGGACGCCGTGGAGTTGATGAACATCGGTTGGAACTTCCGCCGCGAACACCTGCGCCCCGAGCAGCGTTCGCACTACGTGATCGTGCACGGCGGCGACCAGCCGAACGTCGTGCCGCCTGTTGCCACCTCCTGGTACTTCTTTCGCGAGTGGGACTACCAGCGCATTCTGGATATGCACACCATCGGCACCAAGATCGCACGCGCCGCCGCCGAAATGACCGACACGACCGTCACCGAGCGCGTGCTCGGCGCCGCATGGCCCGGCCATTTTAACCGGCCGCTGGCCGAGGCGCTCTACGCCAACATTCAGAAGGTGGGCATGCCTGTGTGGAGCGATAAGGACCAGGAACTCGCCCGCGCGGCGCAAAAGATGATGAAGTCCGAAGTGAAGGGCCTGCCGAAGGAAGCCGGGAAACTCGTCGACGCGCAAGCGTCCGGACGCGTGGGCGGAGGTTCCGACGATATCGCCGAGGTTTCCTGGAATCTGCCGACCGTGGTGCTGCGCTATCCGGGC
>CAYUZM010001355.1:938-1653 GCA_964449665.1 uncultured Solibacteraceae bacterium | reverse complement strand
GCTGCAATCGTTGACGTTGCTCAACCATCGTTTCACGCTCGACATGGCGGCTGCACTCGCGCGACGGATCGTCCGTGAAACCGCGGATGGTTCGGGCAATCTCTCTGCTCAGGTCGACACTGCCTTCCGCATCTGCCTTCAGCGGACTCCGACGGCCAGCGAGCGTCAGGCAACCGAATCGCTCGCCAGATCGCATGGTCTGGCCGCGGTCTGTCGAGCACTGTTGAACGCCAACGAACTGTTGTTTGTGAACTAAAGGAACCACTTTCATGAACCGCCCGACTTCCTACCGCCCCGCCCCCAGCCGCCGCGAACTTCTCCGCACCATGGGCACCGGCTTCGGCTCGCTCTCCATGAACGCGCTCCTCGCCGAGCCCGCCACCACCGGCGGCAACGATGGGCTGCTCGCCCCGCGCGCGTCTCACTTCCCGGCAAAGGCCAAGCACGTCATCTTTCTGTTCCTGAACGGCGGCCCGTCGCAGGTCGATACCTTCGACCCCAAGCCGATGCTCACGAAGTACAACGGCACCCTCGCGCCCTCGGGTAACCTCAAGACCGAACGCAAAACCGGCAACCTTCTGAAGTCGCCCTTCGAGTTCTAGCGCGGCGGCAAGGCCGTCCTCGAAATCGGCGAGATCCTCCCCAAACTCGGCGACCATGCCGGCGACCTCTCCCCCCTCCGCGCCATCCGCGACGTGCCCCCCTAACAGGGGCC
>CAYUZM010001355.1:0-928 GCA_964449665.1 uncultured Solibacteraceae bacterium | reverse complement strand
TGCGCCTCAACACCGGCCATTCCATCGCCGGCCACCCGTCCATGGGCGCATGGCTTACTTACGGCCTCGGCACGCTCAATCAGAATCTTCCCGGCTACGTCGTCCTCTGCCCCGGCCTGCCCGTCATCGGACCGCAGCTCTGGTCCAACGGCTACCTGCCCGGCATCCACCAGGGCGTCCACCTGCCGAACAATGAGAGCGTCCCTGAAAAGCTCATTCAACATCTCCGCAACAAGGAACTATCAAGCGAAGAGCAGCGCCGCCAGCTCGATCTGATTCACTCACTGAACAAGTACAACCTCGCGCAAGAAGGTGCCGACCCGCAACTGGAAGCCCGCATCTCCACCATGGAGGTCGCCTACCGCATGCAGGCCGAAGCCACCGACGCCTTCGACCTCACCAAGGAAACCGAAGCTACCCGCGACCGCTACGGCAAAGGCGATTTCGCGCGCGGCTGCCTCATCGCCCGCCGCCTCGTCGAGCGCGGCGTCCGCATGGTGCAGGTCTACTTCGGCAACCAGCAGCCCTGGGATCACCACGATGACATCCTCGCCCACGCCAAGCTTGCCGCCGAAAGCGATGGGCCCATGGCCGCGCTCCTGCAGGACTTGAAAACCACCGGCCTGCTCAACGAAACCATAGTCATCATCAGCGGCGAGTTCGGCCGCACGCCCAGCGTCGAGGTCTCCGCCGTCGCGCGCATCCACAACGGCCGCGACCACAACAACCACGGTTTCTCCAGCGTCGTCGCCGGCGGAGGCTTCAAAGGCGGCATCCACTACGGAGCCACCGACGAGTTCGGCTTCAAGGCCGTCGACAAGCCCGTCCACCCGCATGACCTGCAGGCAACCGTGTTGAACCAGATGGGCCTCGACCACACCAGGCTCACCTATCGTCACTCCGGCCGCGACTTCCGCCTCACCGACGT
>CAYUZM010001354.1:0-1653 GCA_964449665.1 uncultured Solibacteraceae bacterium | reverse complement strand
GCGCGGCTCGAATGGGCCCGTCTTCCGCGGGACCCGTGTCCCTGTCCAAACGCTATTCGACTATATCGCGAACGGCGACTCTCTGGACGATTTCCTCGAAGGATTCCCCACCGTAAGCCGCGAAATTGCAGTGCAAGTATTGGAGGAGTGCAAGGAACTGCGCCTGGCACGCCTTTGATGCGCATCCTGCTCGATGAGTGCGTCGATTAGCGGCTCCGTCTCCTTTTTGCCGGGCATGAATGCCAGTCCGCCGGATATGCAAAGCTCTCTGGCCTGAAGAACGGAATCCTGCTCACAGCGGCGGAGTCGGTTGGCTTCGAGGTTCTCGTCACAACCGATCAGGAAATCCCGTTCCAGCAGAACTTGGCGCGGAGGCGGACCTCTGTGGTTGTACTCTGTGCTCCCACCAACCGGCTCGAAGACTTAAAGCGGCTCGTGCCCGCCGCATTACATGCACTCCAGTCCCTCGGGATTGGCCAAGTAATCCGGATCGGCGACGACCTGCCCTTCCGTCAATGACAGTTCCCAAGTGCCCAAAAAAGAGCGACGGGCCCGGGGTGGAGTCCCGAGCCCGTCAAGTTTCTCGGACATTTGGAGGATTTCCGAGAGGGAGAGAGGGTATCTATCGTTTCACCCGCGTCCGGCCCTGTTCGCCGGCAGGACGCGGGCTGCTTCTTATAGCCATCCGTGGGAACCGCTTGGCCTCGTGCGTCTGGGGTGCCGAGGCCCTGCGGTTATCGTGCCTGGTTACCGCCGTGCCGCCATCACCTTCGGCGTTGCCAGGTAGCCCACAATCTTGTCCTTGCCGACCTCGTTCACCACCAGTTCATACGGCATCCGCGCGCCGCTTACGTAGAACTGGACCGGTTCGTTGATCGTCTTGTCTTTCTTCTCCACGCGCTTGTCGTCGGCAATCACTTCCAGGTTGAACTTATTCCGCTTCACGTCGGACTTTTTCAACGCCAGGGTAATGTTGCCCACCTTGGTCGGCGTATTCTTGCGGGCGATCGTGAACTCAAAGTAGTTCCGCTCACCCATTTCACGCAATTGGGCCAGTTCCTTTGCGTTGGTGGCGATCAGACCGCTCTGGACGCCAAGATCGCCACGTACGCTCTTCAGATCGCCAACGGCGCCTTCCAATACCGAACGCGTCTCGGTGACTTCGGTTTTCACCGTGCCCAGGTTGCTTTCCAACCCGGTCACCTTCTCCGCGTTCGCGGTCGCCGCCGATCTGACCTCGCCCAATTCCGCGGTCAACCGTTCCTGGTTGGCCTGAGTCTGTTCATTGACCTGTTTCACCAGCTTTTCGGCGTGCAGCCGGGCGTTCGCCAGCGTCCGCTGGTAGCTTGCCGCCGTCTGCGAAGTTTTCGCTTCGAGCTGCTGGCCCAGCGCGTCCACGGTGCTGCGCATGGCCATCGCCGTGCTTGCCGTGGATTCACGAATGGCGGCCAGATCGTTCTGCGTGACGGTGCTCATACTCGCCATCTTGTTTTCGAGTTGGTCGATGCGGTAGAACTCATACCCGCTCACGCCGGCCAGCGCGATTGCGAGCCCGCCGACAAACCAAATGGCCCAACCACCGCGCTTCGGAGTTTCGCTCGCGTCGGTCTGGGTGTAGTTGATCGTTTCCATTGTCTGGTGCCTCCCTGTGGG
>CAYUZM010001353.1:0-1655 GCA_964449665.1 uncultured Solibacteraceae bacterium | reverse complement strand
TTTCAGGTTCAGGGCAAGGCTTCGAAGGTGTTGACGACCCTCACCTTCAGCTTCAAGCCGTAATTTGCCCCAGTTGTTTCGGTTTTGGCCAGGGCCCGCGCGCAGGTAGACGCGGCCCTGGCTTCCCGCAGAGAAAGGTATTTCATGTCCGACGTCGCCAAATCGAACGCCTCGTCCACAACTGTGACCGCCAAGATCGGTTTCTTGGTCGGTGCCCTTGTGGTAGCGATCGCCCTGCTGAGCATCGTCTCATTCCGGGGAATTCACAATCTGTCGGGCGAGCTCAGCCAGGTAGCCAACGTCTCCTCTCATAAAGTAGAGTTGGCGGCCAGCCTTGCCGAAGAACTCTCCACGCTGAGCGCGGTCCGTCGTGGCGCGGTGCTCCAGACCATGCTGAGCGACGCAGCCGGCGCCACGCAATACAAACGCCAGTGGAGAGAGTCCGAACAGAAAGTGCTCGCGTTGATGGACGAGATCCGCAAGATCGCCTCCACCGACACCGAACGGCAGCAGGTGCGGCGCGTGTCGGACTCGCTCGAAAAGCTCTCGCAGATTTCCCGTCAAATGGCACAGGCGCTCGACAACCAGCAAATGGATGTCGCCCTCAAATTGCAGACCGAGACTCTCAATCCGGCGCAGGAAGACGTGCGCGCCACCATGGGGAAATTTGCCGCCTCGCAGCGTTCCGGCCTGACACAGGCCGCCGATAACGCCGAATCGAGCGCCACGTTGAACCGCTGGATCATCGCCGTTTTCGTCATCCTCGCGGTGACCGGTGGAATCATTTCCCTGCTCTTCTTCCGCCGCGTGAACCACGACTTCCGTCTGGTGGCCACGCAACTTGCCCGCGACGCCGGCCAGGTGGCCAATGCCGCCGGACGCGTGCGCGCCGCCTCGCGCTTGCTGGCCCAAGGCGCCAGCGATCAGGCCGCCTCGCTCGAAGAGACGTCGGCGTCCATCGAGGAGATCAACTCGATGACCAAGCAGAACGCCCATCACTCCCAATCGGCCGCACAGCTTTCGCAGAGCGCCACCGGGCTGCTCGCCGCCGCCAATCAAAAGTTCGAGCAAATGAAATCATCCATGGACGACATCAACCAATCTTCGGAAAAGATCTCGCGCATCATTCACGTCATCGACGAGATCGCCTTCCAGACGAACATCCTCGCGCTCAACGCGGCCGTCGAAGCGGCACGCGCCGGCGAGGCGGGCATGGGCTTCGCCGTGGTCGCCGACGAGGTTCGCAACCTCGCGCAGCGCAGCGCCCAGGCCGCCAAAGACACCTCGGCGCTCATCGAAGAGTCCATCCGCAGCTCACGCGAAGGCCGTGACCGCGTGAACGAACTCGTCGACTCCATGCGCGTGGTCACCGACAACACCTCGCAATCGAACGAACTGAATGCCCAGGTCAACGCCAGCTCCGAACAGCAGGCGCACGGCATCGCACAGATCAGCCAGACCATTCTGCAGATGCAGAACGTCACCTCTCAAACCGCCGCCAACGCCGAAGAGACGGCCGCCGCCGGCGAGGAGATGGCCGAGCTCTCCAGCACTCTGCAAACCTCCGTCGACCGCTTCCACGAAATGGTCGGCCACGCCTCGGGCGCCGATCACCTGCCCCAAACGGCACGCGCGTATTAGCCCATGGTGGCCAC
>CAYUZM010001352.1:0-1655 GCA_964449665.1 uncultured Solibacteraceae bacterium | reverse complement strand
TTGTGGAAAACTACGGCTGACTGTCATCGGGTGTGCGCATCCTGTGCAGAAGGCGTGCGCGGGTACGTCTGCTGAGCTGCAAGTGCATTCGCGCCAACCGTTGACGGGCCAGCTCGTTCACGCGCCGTTTGATTCGGCGGCGGACGCGCACAATCATCTCGTCGATGACGAGAGCGCGAAGCAGTTCGGTGGCAAATTGAATGATGACGTGGAGCATGGCCGCATCACTCTGGCGCTGTCCTGCCAATCGGAAAAGGCGGGAGAATCCGGCTGCGGTTCCAGATGGGAACCCGGCTCAGCTTTTCCCGCCTTTTCGCTATTGCGCGTTCGGGGTAGGCTGTTGTGCAATCATTTACGCTCGTCCCCATGGTCAAACCGCAAAAGCCCAACAAACTCTCCGTCATGTGGGAGACAATAGCCTGCCCGGATGACCACGCGTTGCTCCGGGCCGTTGCACTGCTGTTCAAGCGCAAGGTTCCGTTGTCCACAGACGCGGATTTGACAGAACGTGACAAGACGCTATCGTGTGAACGTACGCATTCTTAATTTCCTCTGAAATATGCCTGAAATTGCCGACGCCGGCCTCCGGCTGGCCATCTATGCCCGCGTCTCCACCGAGGAGCAGCGGGAAGGGCAAACCATCGACTCCCAGATCGCCGAACTGGATCGCTTCTGCCGGGACAAGGACTGGCTGATTACCGGAACCTACAAGGATGAAGGCTGGAGCGGCGGCGTCATGGAACGCCCTGAACTCGACCGTCTGCGCGACGATGCACAGAAGGGCGTGTTCGAAGCTGTCCTTATCAATGATGTAGACCGGCTGGCGAGGGATGTCGCCCATCTGGGAGTCATCAAACGCGACCTGGAGCGGAAGGGAATCAAGGTGATCTTCCGCAAGCTGCCGTCGGACACAAGCCCAACCTCCAACTTGATGGTGAACATTCTCGGCAGCTTCGCCGAGTTTGAGCGCGAGTTGATCTCCGACCGTACACGCCGGGGCCGCCGCCACAAGGTTGAAGTTCGAAAGCAATACCTCGGCTCGATCACGGCCTACGGTTACCGCTACGTGCCGAAGGACCGGACGGCTGGGAAGGAGGGCCTACTGGAGTTGAATTCGACGGAAGCCGCTATTGTCCGGCAGATGTTTGAATGGGTTGACGTGGAAGGGCTCTCGGCCCGGCGCGTGCTGATGCGGTTGAACGAACTCGGCGTTACGCCAAGAAAAGCCGGCCCACACTGGGTCAAGTCGAGCGTGCTACGAATTCTCCACTGCGAGACATATGCGGGCACTTGGCACTACAACAAATTTCAGGGCTGCGAACCCAAAACTCCAACGGCCAGCCCTCGCTACCGCAAGCGCGCCAAGTGCAGCGTTCGCCTGCGTCCAAGGCATGAGTGGCTGCCTCTCGAATTACCGGAGCACCTCCACATCGTTCCGCGCGACCGCTGGTTGAGAGTGCAACGCCAAATCGCTCAAAACATCGCTCTCTCGCCGCGAAACGAGAAGCATGGTTACCTCTTGAAGGGACTGGTGTGGTGCGGCGAGTGTGGCAGACGGTACATTGGCGATCCCAGCCACGGCACATTTGCCTATCGTTGCATCGCCCGCTGCAAACGGCTTCCGTCAGTTCGAGAAGATCTGCTTAACGAGACAG
>CAYUZM010001351.1:0-1663 GCA_964449665.1 uncultured Solibacteraceae bacterium | reverse complement strand
GTGTAGGCATTCTTCTAAATGCTTGATGATGCGCTCATCCGCAATGAGTTCGGCGGCTCTGTCGGTGGCCCGGTCTTCCTGCCGTCTTTCGGGATCAACGGCAAGAAGTGGTACGACGGCCGCGGTCGCACGTTTTTCTTCTTCACTCGCGAGGGAACGGAGTTCGTCCAGGGTCTGACGCGCGAATTCAAAGTGCCGACCCTGGCGATGCGCAACGGCGACTTCTCTTTCGGCGGACAGACGAGCCCGCGGCCGCTTCCGATCTACGATCCAACGTCCACACGGCAAAGCGGATCGACGTGGGTACGCGATCCATTTCCGGGCAATGTAATTCCCAAGAGCATGTTCGATCCCGTGGCGGTGAATTTTCTGTCCCGGAATCCCTGGGCGGAACCGAATCAGGCGGGAATTCCCGGCGCGGCGAATCCGACTGAGAACCTTGTGGTGAACCAGCCGAAGGAGATCTACCGCACCCGTCTCGACGCCAAGATCGATCATCAGTTTTCGGCGAGCCACCGCGCTTACGGCCGGTGGTCGCGGTCGATTCACCGCGCGTGGAAAGGCGACTACCTGGCCGAGTTCGCGGGCTGGCGCGAGATCGATCCCAACGCGCAGAACCAGCCGGTGGACCACACCAACATCGTTTTCGCCGACATGTTCATCCTCAGCCCCACGATGAGCAACGAATTCCGCATCGGTTTTAACCGCCGTGTGTTGCGTGAAACGGCGTTCACCAGGGATGGCGATTGGGCCAAGACGCTGGGCATTCCCAACGTTTCCGGGGCGACGTTCCCGTACTTCAACATCGGTTTCGGGCTCGCCGCGCTTCCCAGCTTTCACAACGCGGGTGAAGACATCGCCATTCAGAACAACGTAACCAAGATGATGGGCAAACACACCATCAAATTCGGTTACGAGCTAATGCGCACGCGCTACAACGCCCAGGTCAGCGCGCTCCCGGGCGGCACCTACAACTTCGGCACGACCAACGCCACCAGCGCTCCCTTCACGCCCAACACGGGCAACCAGTTCGCCGCGTTTCTCTTGGGAACGGTCACCAGCGCGACCTTTACTTCCGACTTCGGCAGTTGGCTGCCGCGTTGGTGGTCGCAACAGGCCTACTTCCAGGACGACTGGAAACCGATGCGCGGCCTGACGTTGAATCTCGGGCTCCGTTATTCCTATGAGTCGCCGTATTCGACAAAATACGGCCTCCAGTCGCAGTTCGATCCCACCGCGACGGACCCGATTACCGGCCGTCCCGGAGCGATCGTGCATCGCAAAGGAGCATTGAGCAAGCGCGATCTGAATAACTTCGCGCCGCGCCTTGGACTCGCCTACAACTTCAAGCCGGCTTGGGTGTTCCGCGCCTCTTTCGGCATCGTTCACCAGGACCTATTCGCGGCCGAACGCAACATCCTGTTCCAGGAATATCTGGCCACGGCGAACGTACAGGCTCCGGTGGGCGATCCGCGGCATGCATTCCGTCTCTCCCAAGGGCCGGGCCCGATTCAGTACAACGTGCAGCCCGACGGGTCGGTGCCGTTCGTGGGCACCAACTACGCTGGTCGCGAAGCGCACATGTGGGATCCGAACATGCGGCTGCCCTATGTTATGAGCTGGTCCGCGGGCCTGCAATGGGGCTTCAAGCCGAACTTGCAGG
>CAYUZM010001350.1:0-1665 GCA_964449665.1 uncultured Solibacteraceae bacterium | reverse complement strand
GCCCGCCGCCGCGGCGCCGCAGTATGCCGCAACTCCGGCCGAGCCCACCGACGCGAAGGTCGTGGTGAATGCGCCCTCGCTTGCCGGGAATTCACGGCCGGGTTTTTTTGATGCCATCGAACTGGCCGCGTTGCGCGCACTCGCCAACACGCTGGTGCCCCCCTTCAATGGCATGCCCGGCGCGGTGGAAGCCGGCGTTCCCGAGTTTTTCGATTTCGTTATCGGTGAATCGCCCGCAACCCGCCAGCAGCTTTGGCGTTCCGGTCTTTATGAGCTCGACGCGCAATCGATGCGTGCCTTCAGCGCTCGCTTCGCCAGCCTCAACCCTGAGCAGGCCAACCGGATTCTCGAACCACTGAAGACGAAATGGACCTTTTACGGTCCCACCGAACCGTTCGCGAAGTTTCTATGGGAAGCGCGGCCGGAGATGCTGCAAGCCACGCTCAACTCCCGCGAATACGCCGAAGCCAATACCGGCCGCCGCGCCGCCGCGGCATCCAACTACTACTGGCGGAGCCTCGACTAGCATGGCCGCAAAATCCGATCACGACGTTCTCATCATCGGTTCCGGCGCCGGCGGCGGCATGGCCGCGTGGGCGCTGACAAAGCTCGGCGTGAAATGCCTGATGCTCGAAGCAGGGCCGGTGGCCGACTGGGACCGCGACCGTCAGCTCGTCTCCGCCTACGACCTTCCGTTCCGCGGCCTCGGCAAACCGGGCCGCTTTCCCCACGTCACGCAGGCCAGCGAATTCGACGCCAACATGTGGGCCGACGAAGCGCAGAACCCCTACACCTATCCGAAAGACGATCCCTACTATTGGGTCCGCATTCGCGCCCTCGGCGGCAAAACTCTCCGCTGGGGCCGCGCCTCATGGCGGCTGAGCAACTACGAGTTCAAATGCGCCGATCATGACGGCCACGGCGACAACTGGCCCATCGAATACAAAGACGTCGCTCCGTTCTACGACCGCGTCGAACCCATCCTGCGTGTCTCCGGCCGCAACGAGGGCTGGCCTCAAATGCCCGACGGCAACCTGATCGCCGACGATTCGCGCGACAGCGAGAGCATCACGCGATTCAAGGCCGCCGCCACCAAGCTCGGCGTGCCCACGACCAAGCCGCGCCGCGCCACGGGAACACTCGCTTCCTCCACCAACCTGCTGCTTCCCGCCGCGGTTGCCACCGGCAAACTCACCATCGCCGGCAACGCCGTCGTGCGCGAACTGAGCGTCGACCCCGCCACCGGACTCGTCAACGGCGCGCACTATGTCGACCGGCGCTCCGGACAGGAGTTCCACGCCGCCGCCAAGCGCGTCATCGTCTCGGCATCCTGCCTGGAATCGGCGCGGTTGCTCTTAAATTCCCGTTCGCCCCGTCATCCGGCCGGCCTGGGAAACTCCAGCGGCGTGCTCGGCCACTATCTGTTCGACCAGTTCTACGTGAAAGGCACCGTGAGCGCCGTCGTACCGGAAGCCCGCGGCGGCCGCGCGGCGCGCACGCTGATGGGCGGCGCGGGCTACATTCCCCGCTTCCGCAATCTCAAATCGAAAGAGAAGAACTTCGTTCGCGGCTATGCCTATGACTTCGGCAGCGGCGGCACGCCCAGCGCCGCGCAGCTCGGCCTGTGGGGCGAGCCGATGTGGAAAGCACTCGCCGATGTGCGCG
>CAYUZM010001349.1:1085-1666 GCA_964449665.1 uncultured Solibacteraceae bacterium | reverse complement strand
GCCGGCGCTTGTTGTCGGAACCGACGGGCGTCGCGTTCACGCCTCCTCCGGCCGAAAACGCGAGTTCGTTGGTCACGGGGAAAACCAGCCGCGCCGGGCCGCCCGTCTTCTGGTTGCCGCCCGCGCTCTTCAGCCAACCGATGTTGCCTTCCAGCCACGGCGACTTGTTGCTCTTGCCCAGGGCCACCGTGCCCGACACACCGAGTTGATCCACGGCGTGCAGGTAGGTCTCGGTCACCAGGTTGCGCTGCGCCACCGTCTTGATCACGGCGTCGTTGAGGAACGTCTTCACACCAAACACGCCGATCTTGCCTTGGCCAAACAGGTAATCGCCCGTAAAGCTGGCCTGGCCAAGCGTGCCCGTGTTATCCATTCCCTTCATCCAGACATTCTTGAAGCTGGCGAATGCGCCCAGTTGAATGTCTTTCCAGCGATTGACCAGACCGGCGTCGAATTGTCCTTCGCGGCGGTCGCGGTAGTACATGTACTCGCCCTGCGCCTGCACGGCGGAGTTCTTGCCGAACGGCGCGAAGTAGCGCGCCCGGCCCTGGAACTGCCCAAATAGGGCACTTGGACACCCG
>CAYUZM010001349.1:0-1075 GCA_964449665.1 uncultured Solibacteraceae bacterium | reverse complement strand
TTGTTACCGTTGCCGTTCCCTGCGGGTCCCACGGTCAAGCCGGGCGGCGGGAATTTCGGCGGGCCCGCCTTCATGTCCTCGACGGCCTTCTTCGCGGCCGATTCAGCCATCTGCGTCAACTGCGACGAACTCGGTCCAGCAGCAGCAGCCGGTGCCGCTGAGGCCGAAGCCCCCGCTCCAACGCCGCCGCGCTTCAACGCGGCCAGTTCGTCGAGAATCTTGCGGTGGTCGTCTTTGAGCTGCCGCAACTCGGCCAGAATCTCTTCCAGCTTGTCGAGCCGTTTGAGGATAAGGTTGCAGCACTCCTCGGCCTGCTTGGCGTGTTTTTCAAACGCCGACACGGTGTCGCCCGCGCCCGCGTTGGCCTTCACAACGTTGCCCTTATCGTCGGTCAACGTCATTTGCACGCGGCGGTTTACGAAGCGTCCCTCTTTGGTGTCGTTATTCACTTTCGGCGCGCGCTTACCTTGCGCCGACGCCGTGGTCTGGTTCGGGTTCGCCCCGTACTTTTCCAAAAATGCCTTCACCGCCTTGGCGCGGTTCATCGCCAGCTTGTCGTTGAACGGGTGCGATCCAAGCGAATCGGCATGACCCTCCACCTTCAACTTCCAGCCGGGATCGTTCTTCAGCAGCTCAGCCATGCGAAGCACAGTCGGGAATCCGTCCGAGATCTTCGCCGTGGCGGTCTCGAACTCGACCTCCTCCCACTTCTCCTTGCATGCCATTCCCTGTGGGCCTTCGCCTGTCGCGAAAAGTGCACCGCAAGCCAGTAGCAGTGCAATCAGCAACGCTGCCAGTTTCCTGTGTATCACGAGATTTCTCCTGGTTCCATGTAGACGCGGGTACCGAAATTGAGAGTTTCGATTGAACTCTCCCTCCGATGGGATTAGTTTACTACAACTTACGCTGTTTCGACAGCGGGTTTTGCGCCCATCCCGCGCCGCAACCCTTTCTATCGGTTGATCTTCGCCAACTCTCCATCCCTGGCTTCCTCCCGGTTCGGCGTCCATCCTTGCCTTGCACGTGCAACTCCAAGCCGTCGCCCGCCATCAGCGCACCCACCGAGCGTTGCGAA
>CAYUZM010001348.1:0-1668 GCA_964449665.1 uncultured Solibacteraceae bacterium | reverse complement strand
TGGGGGTGAGGGACGGTCGTCGCGCCAGGGCCCCCACCGGCGGGAACGGGAAGCGGCCCGGGCTCGAAGCGGTCGCGGTCGCCCCGGCTGTAACGGCCGGAGACGCGGCTGCGGTCGCCGATGTTGTGGTCGCCCTTGATGTCGTATGTGTTCACATCATTCGACTCGGAGCCGTTGTAGAAGTGGTTGTTGGCGATCAACGCCGGGTTGGTCGGCATCGGATACAGTGCCAGCAGCTTGGGAAAGAGCGGGTCCCAACCGCTTTTGGGAATGATATTGCCGGGGAACTGCTGCCGGGTGAAGCTGGTCGCCGTGCCCACCGTCGTCGCCGGATCGAAGATCGGGCGGATGCGGTTGAAATCACCCTCGCGCACCTCGGGCACCGGTACCGTGCCGGTGAAGCTGCGGCCCAGCCGCGTCCGCGTGCCTTCGAACGACCCGAAGAAAAACGTCTTGTCCTTGCGAATCGGCCCGCCGATAGTGCCTCCAAACTGGTTCTGCTTATAGTCCGGCTTCTTCGTGCCGGCGCGGTTGGCGAAGAAGTTCGTGCCGTCGAGCTTCGAATTGCGCAGGAACTCGAACAGCGAACCGTGGAGGTTGTTCGTACCCGACTTGATGTTCACGAACACCTGCCCACCCATACGGTTGCCATATTCGGCCGAAAGGTTGTTGGTCACCACGCGGAACTCGCCGACGGCATCCACGCTCGGCTTGATCGCCTGCGCTTCGAAGCCGATCGGACCGCCCGAGTAGGTCATCGAGTTGTCGACGCCATCAATGTTCACCTGCACCTGGTAGCCGTGCTGGCCGCCTGCCGAGAACACGCCTTCGCTTTCCGGCCGCGAACCGCGCGCCGCCGCCGTGCCCGCGCTTAGCCGCGCCAGCTCCAGATAGTTGCGTCCGTTGAGCGGCAGCTCGACGATGCGCTTGTTGTCGATCACCTGGCCTACGGTGGCCGTTTCCGAATCGAGCAACGCGGCCGCCGCGCTCACGCTGATGCTTTCGGTGACCGAACCGGGCTTCAGCACGAAATCGAAGCGAGCCGTCTGGTTCACGTCGAGCTTCACTTCGGGGATTTCGCTCGACGCAAAACCCTGCATGGAAGCCGTAATCTGGTACCGGCCCACAGGCAACGACGGAAAGGCGTAAAGCCCGGTCTCATTCGTGGTCTTTTCGCGGCGCAAGCCGGTGTCGATATTCGTTACGACAATTTGCGATCCGACGATTGCCCCTTGCGACTGGTCCTGCACAATCCCCTGAATGGAGCCCGCCTGGCCGAACAGGGCCAGCGCGCTCAATGAAAACAGTGTGACTATCCTCACGTTGATGGCGGTCATGCGCGGAATTATATCAGCCGCCCAATCACGATGAAATGAAAAAGTGAAACGTTTACGGAGGTTTACAGCCGTCCCTTGCAAACAGGACCACCAGCATTCCGTTTTTTTCATCACCCCCATTTGACAACCCGCCAACCTTCTGCCAATATAGTGACTGCGCCTCACACTCACCCCGTGCGAGGTGCACGCTCCCAAAATCCGGCCGTTCCCCAACGGCCGGATCCGCCTCTCAAGCGCCACTACTCGCGCAGGCGAGGTTTGCCGAGCGGGAGTAACTCAGTTGGTAGAGTGCAACCTTGCCAAGGTTGATGTCGCCGGTTCGAATCCGGTC
>CAYUZM010001347.1:0-1670 GCA_964449665.1 uncultured Solibacteraceae bacterium | reverse complement strand
TGCGGCGGTCCTTGTGGCTGCGGCGGTCGTGGGAGCGGTATTTGAGTTCGCGGACCGGGGGGTCGCGTTTGAGGAGGCTTGACTTCGACAGGACGTCGATGAGCCAGCCGGCGGCTTTCGCGGCAAGGGCGAGGGTGGTTTCCGAGATGCTCATTGTGTGCTCCTTTTCTGACCGGGTTGAACTAAGTGGAATCCCTATTTTTGGTCTCAGTGGTTCTTGCTAGTAACAGTGGTATATGTAGCAGGAATTCACAGCGTAAAATGCTCAGAGTATTCCGTGGTAAGTAGTTGTATGACAAAGGCTTGCGGGTTGTGAACGAGGTGGAGGAGCGTAGGGGATTCGGGGGGATGCGTGCGGGAGGTTACTGGGACAGGTCGGGATTCAAGACCGCAATGCCTTCCAGGATGGCGATCTCAATCATCACCTTGTCGGCAGTGACAAGTGTGTCGAGGAGCCCTTGGGAATGCAGGTCGATCACGACGGCAAGTTGGAGGGCGTTGAGAGTTCGCAGCCGGTGGGTGAAGCCGTACTTCCCGAGCAGGCGTCCCGCTTCATGGAAGTGACTCGGACCGACGGCGACAAGTTGGACCTCTCCGGCTGCGATATCGACCAGCAGGCGCGCGCGCTGCAGGCCCGCAGCATTGCGATCCAGGTAGCCCGCGCAAACTTTTCCGGCGAAAACGGATTGGAACTCGACCAGGCTAAGCGCAGCGATGCGGATCTCCCGGTCTGGGTGACCGAAGAGTTCCATCACACGCGTGGTTCCGGCTTCGTTGTGGTATCGCTTTGCAAGGGCGGAGGTATCGAAGAAATACCGGATCAAAGACGGTCCTCGCGCTCAGCATGGAAGTCTTCCACGAGCGATCCCGGTATCGTGGAAAGCGCGCGCTGAACCTCGTCGATCGTCGGGATGGACGACATGGCGGCCACTTCGGCGCGAATGGAGGCGAGCAGGCTGCCTGCAGCAGGATCGAGTTGCTCGGAGGACGTTTGGATGGTGAGTTGAACGCGTTGAGACTCTTCGAGCGAAACGGGTTCAAGCGGACGAAGGACGCCCTGCTCGTATACGGCTTCCACGCGTTGGCTCATGATGGCTTCATTGTAGCGTGGGGCAAACGTGGATGAGTGAAGGCAAGGAGATCTACGATCGTTCAGTCGCTCCAAAGCCGGAGTGTCACGCTATGAATGAGTTTGCCGCCAACTCCCTGAGGGTCCTCCGTCAGTTCCGTCCCACCCCAAGCCGGCGTCGAGAGATGGTCATGCCCAGCATTCAAAAGCACCCGATCAATAGCGGCGCGTAATGCGCGGAGCCCGGCTTCATTTCCGTGAATCTGCAGTTGCTCGCCATGTGAAGTCAGTTCAAAAGTAAGTAATGGCAATATTCTAGCGCACGGGAGCAATTCGTAGGGCAGTTGAAATGTCAGAACATACGGCCGGAGTAGCGGACTCCGATGCGCCAGAGGCGGGGGGGGCCGATGGCGGGGACGGGGGTGTAGCCGACTAAGTATTCGCGGTCGAGTAAGTTTTCGAAGACGGCTTGGAGGGCGATTGTTGGGCGGATATGTTGGCGGATGGTGAGGTGCGCGGCGGCGTAGCCGGGGAGGCGGAAGGAGGTGAGGTCGTCGTCGAATTGGAAGGCGGAAGTGCGCACGCCGGCGGAGACGAGGGG
>CAYUZM010001346.1:0-1671 GCA_964449665.1 uncultured Solibacteraceae bacterium | reverse complement strand
GTCCAGAGAAAGCTGTTATCGGAGAGCCATTGCAACGCCCGCGCCGTGTATTCGTAACGGCTGGAATCCGGCTGGGTGTACATCTCCAGTCCCCAGATGTTGCGGTAAGTGGCCTGCTCCTCCCCGATGCGCGGGTACAGGAAAGCACCCAGGTTCATGCCCTGCTGCAGGTAGCCCGTGAGCGTCCATGGCCCGGTGTAGAACATGGAGGCTTCCCCGGTGCCAAATGCCTTGTAGCGGTCCGCCACATCCCGCGAGGAGACGCGATGCGTGTCGAAGAGATCGAGGATCCACTGCGCCGCAGCCGCTCCTGCGTCGACTTCATGAACTCAAACGAGGCGTCGCTCCCAAATTCAATCCGCGCCCAACGAAGCCCGATCTGTTGCAGAAAGAGCAGGTCCTCGTCGGTCATGCCCTTGATTGGCATCCGGTGAGAGAGCTTCGTATTGGCGGGATCGTATTCCTCGATTTTGCGTTTCAGCCCTCTTTGATTCGGCAACGCCTGCGCCCACGCCGCCGCGGGCAGCATCCCCAGCAACTCGCGTCTCGATGTCATGGCATCGAACGCTATCACAAAATGGAAACGGACCGGAACCCGCGCGTCTCATGTGCGGCGGACGCCCTCGTCCCGCTCTTCGAGCGCACGGGCGCCGGTCCTGGCTGGCATCCGATACCCACGACCGCGAAAGCGAATCCACCGGCGCGCCTGGCGTCCTCGCAGTGCAGCGTCGGTTGTGCGCTCAAATCAGAACAGCAGCTTCAGCCCAAACTGCACCTGCCGCGGTGCATTCGACTGGCTCGTTATGACGCCAAACGCCGCCGAATTCACCGTCGTGTTCGGAGTCCCGAATCGAGGCGTATTGAAGGCGTTGAAAAACTCCGCGCGGAACTGCATCCGCGCCCGCTCGGTGATGGGGAACTGCTTAAATAGCGACAAATCCCAGTTCCGCGTGAAGTCGCTTCTCACGTCCGGCAGGAACCTCCCCAGGTTGCCAAATGTGAAGGCCGCCGGTTGGCTATAGGGGCTCGCCAGCAAGTAACTATCCAGCCGGTCCTGCACGCGTCCTGTTTTCAAGCCGCTCTGTCCGTTGTTGTTCGGCTGCGTCCGCGCCGCGAACAGGCCTGAAGTGTTGCTCGCCGATAGTGCCAGCGGGGTTCCCGACTGATAGGTGACAATTCCGTTCACCTGCCAGCCGCCCAGGAGAAATCGCGATACCTTCGAGTCGCCCGTGTTCAACGCACGGCCCGGCCCGACCGGCAAATCGAACAGCACGCTTGCCACGAACCGGTGCGCCACATCCTGCGCCGAGAGCGCCCGGCTCGCCGCCACGTCGTACGTGTTCTGATGACTGTCCCCCGTATCGATCATCTTCGACCACGTATAGTTGCCCTCAAACAGGAAGCCGTGCGAGAAGCGCCGCCGGAATGTATTCTGCCACGCGTGGTAAATCGAGTTCGATCCCGCGTCGTAGAGCGGCTGCACGTTGGTGAACTGCGGATACGGCCGCAACAGTTGCCCGCGCGCGATCGTTGAAGAAAGGTGCACGCCGTTGTTGACGATGCCGAAGAATGGGATCTCCACCCGCTGGTTCAACGCCGAACCCATCGCCAGGTACTTCGGGTCCAACTGATTCAACTCCACCCCGCCCACTCCGCCGGCGCTCAACTACC
>CAYUZM010001345.1:0-1675 GCA_964449665.1 uncultured Solibacteraceae bacterium | reverse complement strand
CCCCCCCGGCTACCTCCTCCTGGTGGAAGGGATTCCGACGCCGGAAACCGGTGCGGAAATTGTGGCTCGCGTCTCTCAGTTTTGCGACGTCCGTCTAGGCAAGGGCGTCGTGATGTGCAAGGACACGCCGAACTTCATCGCCAACCGCATCGGCAGCTTCTTCGGCGGCACCACGGCGAAGTATGCGCTGGAGGGCGAGTTCACCGTGGAAGAGGTGGATGCGCTGACAGGCTCTCTCATCGGCCTCCCCAACTCGGCGAGTTTCCGGCTGCTCGATATCGTGGGCCTGGATGTGTGGGCGTTCGTCGGCTCCAACTTGCACAGCCTTGTGCCGCCCGACCCCTGGCGTGAGCGCTTTCTGCCGCCGCCATTCCTCGAAGAGATGATGCGGCGCGGCTGGCTGGGCGAGAAGTCGGGACAGGGCTTCTACCGGCGCGTGGGCAAGGGAACAGATCGGAAGATCGAGGCGATCGATCTCAAGACATTCGAATATCACGCGGCGGAGAAGGTGTCGATTCCTTCGGTGGAAGCGGCCCGCAACATCGGTGGACTTCCGGAGCTCCTGCAGGCGCTCGTTGCCGGGAGCGACCGCGCGGGCACGTTCCTGTGGAAGCTGCTTTCCGATCACGTCGTGTACGCCGCCGAGCGGGTGCCCGAGATTTCGGACCGCATCGTGGAGATCGATCGCGCCATGCGCTGGGGCTACGCGCACACCTACGGGCCGTTCGAGTTGTGGGACGCGCTGGGCTTCGAATCCACGGCGAGAAGAATTGAATCGGAAGGCCGCGCGCTGCCGGAACCGGTGGCGCGCATGTTGTCGGCAGGGACGAAGAGCTTCTATCGCGCCTCTGACCGCGACGGTTCGCCCCGCACCGAGTACTTCGATTTGGCCGGTGGGGAATGGCGCGAGTTGCAGGCGCGGCCGGGCATCACGGTGCTGGCCGATACGAAGCGGGCGCGCGGAGTTGTGCAATCCAATCCGGGCGCTTCGTTGATCGACCTGGGCGACGGCGTGCTGTGCGTCGAGTTTCATTCGAAGATGAACTCAATTGGCGAGGACACCGTTCAGATGCTGCATGCCGGGCTGGACGAAACGGCGCGCAATCACCGCGCCATGGTCATCGCCAATCAAGGCGGAGATTTCTGCGTCGGGGCGAACCTGATGCTCGTGTTGATGGCCGCGCAGAACGAGGAGTGGGATGAACTCGATGCGGCCGTGCGCCGGTTCCAGAACGTGTGCATGGCGCTGAAGTACGCGCCGTTCCCGGTGGTGGCCGCGCCGTTTGCGCGCACGCTGGGAGGCGGCACGGAGATCTCGCTGCACGCGGCGCGGATGCAGGCCTCGGCCGAGTTGTACATGGGATTGGTCGAAGTGGGCGTGGGCGTGATTCCGGCGGGCGGCGGCTGCAAGGAGATGCTGCTGCGGCTGGGCGACGCACGAAAGGCGTTCGAGCTGATCGGCATGGCGAAGGTGTCGACGTCGGCCGAGAACGCGCGCGAGCTGCGGTTGCTCGGCATGGCCGATGCCGTTTCGATGAACCAGGAGCGGCTGATCGACGATGCAAAGCATCTGGCGCTCGGCCTGGCGCCCGGCTACCTGCCTCCGGCCGGAGTATCGGTGAACGTAGGCGGCGACCCGGCGTTCGCGCTGATGAAGATGGACGCGAAGTGGGGG
>CAYUZM010001344.1:0-1675 GCA_964449665.1 uncultured Solibacteraceae bacterium | reverse complement strand
GTGGAAACAGTCTTCGCTTCCTTTCTGATCCGCTATATTATGTGATAGTCAATAATAAGTTCAGAACCCTCAACAACGGCTCTCTTGACAAATGGAGCACCAACGTTAAATGGTTCGACAACAACATCCAGCAAAATTTCGTGAATCGCCCTGTCAAGTGGAGGGGGCTTAACGATGTAAGAAACAGCTTGAACGCACACGGCGGCTGTACCAAGCGCAATCGCGACGGGCGGAACGGACCGAGAAAATGTTGCAGCTGCTCCGTACATCTCAGCAGCTTGATCGAGATTTGCTGCGAACTCGTCTCTCAATTGTCGCCGCGCTTCGGCTTGGCGTGCCAATTCCTCGTTTTGTCGGATTTGGTGTGCGTAGAATTCTCGCGAGTAAACCGGGAAGTATCCGATTAGAGAAGTATTACCGGGAGTGAGCATCTGAAGGCCGGTCCTGTCGATTCGTCCAGAAGGATTGTCTCTCACGTAAGAATAAGTATTTATCCCGCCCGCAAGTCCAATAGGATCACTCTCCAGATACCTGCCGAGGGCCGGAGCATAGTCCCTATGCCAGTTCTGATGAAATCCCGTCTCGGTCTCAAACTCCTGCCCAGGGAAGCGTAGGCTTTGAGTCTGCGAGGCAGTTTGGCTCGTAGCAGCGTTGAGTGCACCAAACGGATCGTAGTCGGCACGCCATGACACGGCTTGACCGGTGTTCGTCGCTTTCTGTGGTGTGCCGAGCCGGTCCGTGTGGAGGAAGGTGAGGGCGGTGTTCCCCGGCACAGAAGTGGCAATGGGTTGGTCGCCGAGGTAGAGATAGTCAGTGGTTGTGCCACCGGCCTCTTCCAATAGATGCCCAGCTTGGTCGTACTGGTAGAGGGTCGTGGCGTTGCCCACCCCCACCTTCACTAGCCGGTGGCCGAAGGCGTCGTAGGCGTAGGCGAGCGTTTGCGCACCGCCAGCCAGGACGCGCGCCAACCTTCCGGCCTGGTTGTAGGCGATGCCCATTGCGGGGCGTGTGCTGGGGACGTTAGCAATGGAGGCAATGCTGCCAGACGGTGTATACGCGAAGACCTGCATCGCACTTCCTGTTTGCGTGCGGGTCAGCCGGTTGCTGACAGGCGTGTACGTGTAGTTCGTCGCTGTTCCACCCGCATTCTGGGTCAGCCGATTGCCGACCGAATCGTAAGTGTAGGCGCGGCTCCCGTAGATGCCGTTTGCGCTTGTTAGCCGATCCAGCACGTCGTAGCCAAAGGTCTGGTTGCTCGCGGCGGTCACAGCGTCGGCGATGGTGACGACGTTGTTTGCGGCGTCGTAGCTGTAGGCGAGGTTCTGAACGCCATTGTCAGTGAGATTTGTCAGCCGGTAATCGAGGTCGAAGGTGCGCGTCGCATTCACGCCATTTCCGAAGTTGAGCGCCTTGACGGGCCCGAAGGGCTCGTAGGCAATGTTGGAAACCACGGGCAGCGCACTCGCCGCACCTTGCGGCTTCATCGTAACGCCGGTGATCCGGCCCATGATGTCGCGCATGTGGGCTGCGGTCGCGCCGGGGGGATAGGTGATAGAGGCGACCCGGCTGGCGGGGTCGTAGGTGTAGGCCGTGGTCAGGGTCACCGCGCCGCGGAGGCGCGTTTGGGCGGTGAGGTTGCCGCCCTGGTCCCAGGTGCGGCCGGGCGTGCCGGACC
>CAYUZM010001343.1:905-1676 GCA_964449665.1 uncultured Solibacteraceae bacterium | reverse complement strand
GTCGCGGAACCATGCAACCGCGCGTGCCAGCGCGTCACCCACGGGATGAGGTTGAAAGCCGAGTTCGCGCTCTGCCTTGCCATGCGAGACCCACATCTTTTTGCGCGCCATACGGACGCCTTCAATCGGAGCGCGAGGATTGTGGCCGGTGAGCCGCGCCCATCCCGTACTTAACAATCCATAGGAGTACGCCGCCGGATAGGGAATGCGAACCGTGGGCGCCGGCCGGCCGCACAGCGGCGAAAGACGCTGCAGAATCTGCTGCAAGGTGAGGTTCTCCGCGCCTAGAATGTACCGCTCGCCGGGCGCCCCGTGTTCGGCTGCGAGCAAATGTCCCAATGCGCAGTCTCGCACATCGACGAGGTTCAGGCCCGTGTCCACGAACGCGGGCATCTCGCCACGAAGAAAGTCGAGAATGATTTTACCGGTTGGCGTAGGTTTCACATCGTGGTCGCCAACCGGAGCCGTGGGGTTGACGATCACGACTGGGCGCCCGCGCTGGGCCTCGGCAATCGCATACCGTTCGGCGAGAAACTTCGAACGCTTATAGTGGCCCGTCATCTCGTTGAGGGTCACGGGCGTCGATTCGTCGCCCTTCTGTGCGTTGCCGTCGGGTGTTGCGGGAATCCCGATACACCCCACGGTAGACGTGTAGACGAATCGGTCCACGCGGGCTTCCGATACGGCCAGCATGAGGTTGCAGCTGCCATCGAAATTGGAGGCGAAGAGCCGATTCGGGTCCTTCGCCCAGAACGCGCAGTCAGCCACCGC
>CAYUZM010001343.1:0-895 GCA_964449665.1 uncultured Solibacteraceae bacterium | reverse complement strand
CGGATCCTTCGACCATAAACGGTAGTCCGCCGCAACGTGATACACCGTGTCGCATCCCGCCACCGCCGCGCGCAGCGTCGCGGGCTCGCGCAAATCTCCGCGTACGATCTCACCCCTGAGGCCTGGCGCCATACTCGTTGCACGCAACAGCAACCTCGTCGCTCGGCCGCGCTCTTCCAGTTCGCGGGCAACATGCCAGCCAAGAAATCCCGAGGCGCCAGTGACCAGGGCAAGTGGCATCGTCGCTGTGCGTTACCGCCGCACGCTTTTGTGGGTATTGCGATAGGTGGAAAGGGCGAGCAGAGGGAAGGAATCCCGGTAGAGATGGTATTGAAGATAGAACACGCGCGGGAAGCCCGTGCCGGTGGCCAGATCTTCCTTCCAACGTCCGTCCTTGCCTTGCGTTTCAACGAGATATTCGATGCCGTTTTGCACACTCAGGCTATTGGTGTCCCCTCCCGCGATCAGGCCCAGAACCGCCCACGCGGTTTGTGAAGCGGTGCTCGGCGCCGCCACGAAGGCGTTGCGGTCATAGCTGGCACAACTTTCGCCCCAGCCTCCGTCGGCGTTCTGGACACTGCGGAGCCATTCGCCCGCTTGCAGCACCGGAGCCTCGCGATCGCTCACGCCGGCCGCGCGTAGCCCTCTCAGAGCGAGAAACGTGCCATAGACATAGTTCACTCCCCAGCGGCCATACCAGCTCCCGTCGGCCTCCTGGGTACGCAGCAGATACTCCACCCCGCGCTTCATTGCCGGATCTTCCGGCTTGACGCCATGTGTGCTCAAAGCCTCCATGACACGGCCCGTAATGTCCGGGCACGTCGGATCGAGCATCGCATTGTGGTCGGCAAACGGAACGTCGACCGCAAGATTACCCCTGACCAATTCGTCCATC
>CAYUZM010001342.1:0-1677 GCA_964449665.1 uncultured Solibacteraceae bacterium | reverse complement strand
ATTTCCACGGCAAGATGGGGTCGCCCGAGCGGGAGCGTTCGTTGGCGCAACTGGTGCACCGGGTGGTGGACACGATCGCCGATTGGGGCATTGCCGGGCGCTACTTCCGTACGCCGGAGGATGGCGAGAACTTCCGCAACGAACTGGCGCACCTGATGCTGACGCAGAAGGCGTGTTTCAATTCGCCGGTGTGGTTCAACGTGGGCGTGAAGAGCGAGGCCCGGGGGTATGGCTGGTATTACGACGAACGGTCGCAATCGGTGCAGCGCGTGGAGGCGGGATTGCACCGCCCGCAGTGTTCGGCCTGTTTCATCAACTCGGTGAACGATTCGCTGGAGTCGATTCTCGAACTGGCGAAGACCGAGGGCATGTTGTTCAAGTATGGTTCGGGAACGGGGACGAACCTTTCGGCGTTGCGGGAAGAGGACGCGATTCTCTCGGGCGGCGGGCGGGCGTCGGGTCCGTTGAGCTTCATGAAGGGCTTTGACGCGTTTGCGGGCGTGATCAAGAGCGGCGGCAAGACACGGCGCGCGGCGAAGATGGTGATTTTGAACGCCGAGCATCCGGACGTGGAGAAGTTCATCTGGTGCAAGGCGAAGGAAGAGAAGAAGGCGCACACGCTGATCGACTGCGGCTACGATTCGTCGCTCGATGGCGAGGCGTATTCGAGCGTGTTTTTCCAGAACGCGAACAACAGCGTGCGGGCGACCGATGAGTTCATGCACGCGGTGGTGAACGACGCCGACTGGTGGACGAAGTCGGTTCACAACGGCGCGCCGGTGAAGCGGTACAAGGCGCGCGAGATGATGAAGCAGATTGCCGAGGCGACGTGGCAGTGCGGCGACCCGGGCATGCAATTCGATTCGACGATCAACCGCTGGCACACGTCGAAGGCGAGCGGGCGCATCAACGCGTCGAACCCGTGTTCGGAGTACATGTTCCTGGACGATTCGGCGTGCAACCTGGCGTCGTTCAATCTGGCGAAGTTTGTGGGTCCGGACGGCCACTTCAACGTGGAATCGTATCGCCATGCGGTGGACACGATGATCACGGCGATGGAGATTCTGGTGGAGAACGCGAGCTACCCGACGGACAAGATTGCGCACAACTCGCGCAACTTCCGGCCGCTGGGGTTGGGCTACGCCAATTTGGGCGCGTTGCTGATGTCGCAAGGCATTGCGTACGATTCCGAAGACGGCCGCGCGTGGGCAGCGGGACTCACCGCGGTGATGTGCGGGCAGGCGTATCTGACGAGCGCGCGGATTGCGGAGGCGACCGGGCCGTTCCCCGAATACGCGCCGAACGAATCGAGCTTCCTGGAAGTAATCCGCATGCATCGCGACTCGGTGCCGAACATCGATTCGCGCCGGCTGCCGGCCTCGCTCTTTGAAGCCTCGCGGCAGTGCTGGCACGACGCCTACGAGAAGGGCCGCATGGTGGGCTTCCGCAATTCGCAGGCGACGGTGATCGCGCCCACGGGCACCATCGGCCTCCTGATGGATTGCGACACGACGGGCATTGAGCCGGAACTGGCGTTGATCAAATACAAGAAGCTGGTGGGCGGCGGCGTGATCAAGATTGTGAACAACACGGTGCCGTCGGCGCTGTTCAAGCTGGGCTACAACGCCGATCCGGTGGAGAAGAAACCTTTTTATCATGCCTGGCCGGGCACCGTGG
>CAYUZM010001341.1:0-1683 GCA_964449665.1 uncultured Solibacteraceae bacterium | reverse complement strand
AGAAGCAATGGGGTCCGTTCACGGCACCTACGACTACCGGGTGGTGCGGCAGTTGGGGGAGGGAGGGATGGGGACGGTGTGGCTGGTGGAGTGGGAGACGTCGGGGATCACGGCGCGGGGGGCGCTGAAGCTGTTGTCGGCGCAGGTGGATTCGCCGCCGTTGCGGGAGCGGTTTTTGCGCGAGCAGCGGATTATCGCGTCTCTGAATCATCCGAATATTCCGCGCGTGTACGATGCCGGGTTTGACGAGTACGGCAGGCCGTACCTATGCATGGAGGTGGTGGACGGGCAGCGGCTGGACGATTACTGTGACGAGCGTAAGTTGAAGGTAGAAGACCGGCTGAAGTTATTCCGCCAGCTATGCGCGGTGGTGGAGTATGCCCACCGGAACCTGATTTTGCACTTAGATCTGAAGCCGGGCAACGTGATGGTGACGGGCGAGGGCGTGGTGAAGCTTCTCGATTTCGGCACGGCGAAGTTACTGGACCAGATGGGGGGATCGACGACGACGGCGCCGCTGACGCCGGTGTATGCGAGTCCGGAACAGTTGCTGGCGCGGCCGTTGACGACGCAGAGCGATGTGTACTCGCTGGGGGTGGTGTTGTATGAACTGCTGGCGGGGGAGACGCCGGCGGGGAACGCCTCGATTGTGGCGCTGGTGGAGCGGGTGGTGCGGGAGACGGAGATGCCGGGGCCGGAGAAGCTGGTGACCGAGCAGGCGGCGGCCGAGCGCGGCGTGACGGTGCAGCAGTTGCAGGCGCGGATTGCAGGCGATTTGTCGGTGATCGTGATGAAGTGCCTGCGGCGCGAGCCGGAGCAGCGGTATGCGTCGGTGCGGGACCTGGCCGAGGAGGTGACGCGGTTTCTGGATGGGCGGCCGATTACGGCGCGTCCGCAGACGCTGCTGTACCGCGCGCAGAAATATGCGCAGCGGAACGCGGGAGCGGTGGGCGTGACGGCGTTGCTGGCGGTGGCGCTGGCGGCGGCGCTGGGGTATGGGTTGTATCAGCAGCGGCAGCAGATTGAAGCGGGCAGAAAGGCGCAGGCGCGGGCGCAATTTTTGTACTGGATGTTTCAGAGCACCAATCCGCTGTATGGGGGTAAACAGGGGATGGCGTGGAGCGAGGTGGTGCAGCGGACCAACCGGAACTTACAACGGGGAACGACGCTCGACGACGGCACGGCGGCGATCTTACAAAGTTCGCTGGGATGGCTGAGTTACTTCGACGGGCGGCCGGACGAGGGCATTCAGATGGTGCGGGAGTCTGTCGAGCGGGCGAGGCGTTCGGGCGAGACGGGGGCGCGATTGGGGACGCTGAACACGCTGGGGCAGTTGGAGATTTCGCTGGGCCGGTGCGAGGAGGCGCAGAAGTTGTTTGGCGAGGGCGAACAGGTGATGGCGGCGAGCGGGCGTGAGGCGAGCGCGGAGGCGTGGATTGCGTTTGTCGTGGGGAACGGGCAGTCGAAGGAGAACTGCGGGAAGGACCCGAAGGCGATGCTGGCCGCGATGGAACAGGCGGTGAAGCGGCTGCCCGAGATTCCGGACGATAGCCGGGAGACAACGATGCCGGCGCGGCTGTTCAAGGGCTACGTGCTGAATGGGTACGCGATGGCGCTGGCTAAGGCACAGCGGCATGATGAGGCGCGGAAGGCCATCAACGAGGGGTGGCGGCTGGCGGCGCT
>CAYUZM010001340.1:0-1684 GCA_964449665.1 uncultured Solibacteraceae bacterium | reverse complement strand
CTCCATCGACAGCATGATGGACGATTCCGATGAGATGGGAGACTCTGATCTTCTTGCCGAGTATCCGAGCGACTCTGACAGCGAAGGAGAGGGTGGAGAGCACCCCGCGTACGCTGGCAGCAAGCGCATCGAGGTCTTGGATGAGGACGGTGGAAGCGACTCGTCGGACAGCTCTGCTGAAAAGGCCCTTCAGGCCGCCGCCGGCAAACGGGCCGTACGCGAAGTGGAGATCACCTTGCATGGAACCTGTGAGCGGTGCGCCCGTGGAAAAACCAAGCAATCCCCCGCATCCGCGTAAGAACCGAGGAGAACCGTAATCATGCTGAGTGTTGGAAGCAAGTTTCCCGACTTCAAAGTACCGGCAACCGTGAGCCTGGCCAAGGGCAAGGAATTCGCCGATATCGACCAGGACAGCTACAAGGGCAAGTGGAAGTGCTACTTCTTCTGGCCGAAGGACTTCACCTTCGTCTGCCCCACCGAGATCGCCGCCTTTGGCAAAGCCAACAAGGAATTCGCCGACCGCGATTGCCAGGTGCTCGGAGGCAGCACCGACAGCGAATGGGTCCACCACGCCTGGCGCACGCACCATGCCGACCTGAAGGACCTGCCCTTCCCCATGCTCGCCGACATCAAGCGCGAACTCTCCACCACGCTCGGCATTCTCGATCCCAACGCCGGCGTCTGCCAGCGCGCCACCTTCCTCGTCGACCCGGATAACGTCATCCGCTTCGTCATGGTCACCGACTTGAGCGTCGGCCGCAATCCGAACGAAGTCCTCCGCGTGCTCGACGCCCTGCAAACCGACGAGCTCTGCCCCTGCAATTGGACCAAGGGCGAGGAAACCCTCAAGGTCTAACGGCAACTGATGTGCATGCGAAACGGGGGCGGGCCAACCGTCCCCGTTTTTGTTTTGCGCGCGTTTCTCCGCATCAATGCCCGCGCGCCGCGCATCCGATAAAAGGAACCATTATGAATTTGGAACACCTCCGGGACTCGCTCCCCGACTACGCAAAAGACATGAAGCTGAACCTGAGCAGCGTTCTCGCTCAGACCGAGCTCAATGAGCAGCAGCTCTGGGGCACGGCCCTTGCCTGCGCCATGGCCGCCGGCTCGCCGACCCTGCTCGCCGCCATCGCCAACGAGGCGAAACCGAAACTCTCCCCCGCCGCCTTCACCGCCGCCCAATCGGCTGCCACCATCATGGGCATGAATAACATTTACTATCGCTTCCTCCACCTGGTGAGCGACGAGAAGTACAAAACCATCCCCGCGCGCCTGCGCATGAACGCCATCCGCACGCATGGCTCCGATCCGGTGGACTTCGAACTCTGGTGCCTCGCCGTCTCGGCCATCAACAACTGCCAGGCTTGCGTCGGCTCGCACGAATCCGTCGTCAAGCAAAAGGGCATGACCCAGGAACAGGTCCTCGCCGCCGTCCGCATCGCCAGCGTCATCCACGCCGTTGCCAGCGTGATCGAAGCCGAAAAGGTAGTTGCGGGTTAATCCGCCTCCACCACTTCGATCTTCTCCTTGAACCGGCGGAACAGGAACACGAAGTAGCCCGTCGTGAAGGCCAGCGCGGGCACCCACCAATAAAGCGCGATCGTCAGGCCATAGTCCGACGTGCTCGTGTTGAACACTGTCAATCCCAGTTGCGCATCCGGCCGCGCCGGCAACACAAACG
>CAYUZM010001339.1:0-1687 GCA_964449665.1 uncultured Solibacteraceae bacterium | reverse complement strand
GTTGATTGGCGACGAGATTGGACCGCTGGTCGAGTTGGGCTTCCAGAAGATCTGGCAAACCGCGTCGGGCAAGAAGGCGGCGGCCACCAACGTTCACTTGAAGGCGCTGCACGCCTTCACCGAAGACCTGCGCGAGGCGTTGGGGTTGACCAGCCTTTACAACGAAGGCCTGGGCACGGTGAACCAGCAGCACCTTTACGACCGCGTTGTGGATCGCGACGTGAAGCGCGAGAAGAAGCCCTGGGAAATCGCCTTCCGCAACTAGCGCGTGGCTCGGTTACTTGCGCGGCTCGCGCAGGCACCGGTTGGTAAATTCAAACAAAACTTTCGTCGATGGGTCGCCGGCGATACCGAGATCGTTGTCGAGTTTCACATGCTCGGTGTCTTCCGCGCCGAAGATCTGCGCCGGAATGCCCGCTTGATCGAGTGCCGCCCAAAGGCGGTAAGCCTGCGCGCTCGTGTCGGTGTGACTGGCAACGTGGAGCAGCAGGAACGGCGGGATGCCGCGATGCGGGGCGACGTGATTCACGGCCGATAGCTCGCGCTGGCGTTCGAGGTTCCCGAACTTTTCGGTGTGCCCCATCTTCGGCGCGGGCTGCTTCAGACTCTTGCGGCGCGCCGTAGCCGTGGCCACCTGAAGCGGCACGTCGTAGGTGTCGCCGTCGACGGGGACACAGCCCAGGATGTTCGCGCGCGGCACGCCTTGCGCCTCAATGTAACGGCTGTCGGTGCACAGTAGCGCCGCGAGTTGCGCGCCGGCCGAGTGGCCCATGAGAAACATGCGCTGAGGATCGCCGCCGTAACGGGCGATGTTGGCGTGTACCCAACCGGTTGCCTTCGCCACATCGCCCACGATCTCGTCCATGGTTACGTGCGGGATGAAGCGGTAGTTCACGGGTACGAAGACGAAGCCGTGCGCGGTAAACGCAGCGGGCTTTTGGTTTACCTCATGCTTTCCGCCGCGCATCCAGCCGCCGCCGTGGACCCAGACCACGACGGGTAACTTCGAGGCGTTCGGGGGAGCGTACACGTCGAGCAAGTGGCGTTCGTTCCGTGGTTCGGCGTAGGCGATGTCGCGTTCGATGCGCGGCGTGGATTGCGCCATCGTCAGGGCCGTGCAGGCGAAGATGAGTGCCAGCCGCTTCATGGGCCGATCCGGTTCCGATTATGCGCGGCTGAAAACCGGGCTGCTCAGTGTGCCCGTGCTGTCGCCGAACGATTCGAGTTGCACGCCCATCGAATGGAGAATGCTGAGGTACATGTTCGCCATGCGAGATCCGTCTTTGCGCCAGTAGGTGCCGTGCTTGAGTCCCATATTGGCGCCGCCGGCGACCAGCGTGGGCAGGTTGAGCGGGTTGTGCGTGGTGCTGGCGCCGCTGCCGAACAGCACGATGGTGTTGTCGAGTACCGTGCCGCTGCGGTCTTTGTAGCCGTTCATGCGCGTGAAGAAGTGCGCCAGTTGCTGGCTCAGGAACAGGTCGTACTTGCCGAACTGCATCTGGCCTTCCTTGTCGGTGGCGTGCGAGAGATTGTGGTGGGTTTTCGAGAGGCCGAGCTTGAGCGGGAAGGTGTCGCTGATGCCCATGCCGTCGTCGCGATTGAGCATGAAGGCGACCGAGCGCGTAATGTCGGCGTCGAAGGCGAGCGGGATCAGGTCGAACATGTTGCGGGAGGATTCGGCGGGCTC
>CAYUZM010001338.1:0-1690 GCA_964449665.1 uncultured Solibacteraceae bacterium | reverse complement strand
GACGCAAGCGGAGAACAAGGCTGCCGGCACCCCGGCCGTGCGGATTACGCTGGAGGTCGCCTCGCACCTCGGCGAGGGCCCGCGTCGCCGTCCGCGCTACGAGGTCGTCGAGACGTTCCCGCTCGGGTGATCAGGCTCCGGGGAGCGAAGCCACCAGCCCGCGCACCAGGGCGTAGGTCGCACCGTCGGCCGCGGCGAGCAGGCCGCGGGGCGCCTTCGCCTGGGGTCGGTAGGGCGCGCCGCCGAAGGTGCCGATGGGCCCGCCGGCCCCGGGGAGGATAGGGGCCGGGGCATCCTGGATTTCCCCCTTGGGTCGTGTCAACGGTTTGTTCCTCGCCGGCCCCCGCGTCTACTCCGCAATGCCCCTCGACGGCCTCTTCTTCAAGCAGGTGGCCCAGGTCCATCCCACGCGCCACACGCCCGTCGTCTCACTCGTCGTGCAAGGCGTTTGGGCCTGCGCGCTTACCCTCACTGGCACCTACAGCGATCTTCTCGACTATGTTATATTCGCTGTCTTGCTCTTCTATATCCTGACGATTGCGGGGCTCTTCGTGTTGCGCCGTACCCGTCCCGGCATGGAACGGCCCTACCGCGCCATCGGCTACCCCGTCTTGCCCGCGCTCTACATCCTCGTCGCCGGTTCCATCGAAATTCTGCTGCTTCTGTACAAGCCAAACTACACTTGGCCGGGACTCATCATCGTGATGCTGGGTGTGCCGGTTTACCTGATCTGGAAGCGCACAGGGCGCGAGCCGCTCCACCATGCATGATGCAATCTCCGGCGTAACCGGCGCGGCGAGCAGCTCCGTTGTGCGCGTAAATATGAAACGCGCACAGGGCGCGAGCCGCTCCACCATGCATGATGCAATCTCCGGCGTAACCGGCGCGGCGAGCAGCTCCGTTGTGCGCGTAAATATGAAACGCGCACAGGGCGCGAGCCGCTCCACAATGTTTGATCGAATGGCCGGCGTAGCGAGCGCGGCGAGCAGCTCCGTTGTGCGCGCACACTTCATCGCAATACGGGAGGTCACTTCATGAGTCTTTTTGTCAAAAAGCCACTCGACACGATCATCGCCGAAAGCTCGGGCGAACACTCGCTCAAGCGCACGCTCACCGCGCCCCAACTGGTCGCCCTGGGCATCGGCGCCATCATCGGCGCGGGCCTCTTCTCACTCACCGGCATCGCCGCGGCCAATCACGCCGGACCGGCCGTCACCATCTCGTTCGTCATCGCCGCCATCGGTTGCGCGTTCGCCGGACTCTGCTACAGCGAATTCGCCACCATGATCCCGATCGCCGGCAGCGCCTACACATATTCCTACGCAACCATGGGCGAATTCATGGCCTGGGTCATCGGCTGGGATCTCGTCCTCGAATATGCCGTCGGCGCCGCCACCGTCGCCGTCAGTTGGTCGCGCTATGTCGTCTCGCTCTGTCACGACTTCGGCATTGAACTCCCGCCCCATTTAGTGAACTCCCCCTTCACCACGCTCCCCGACGGCTCCACCGGATTCATCAACCTGCCCGCCATCATCATCGTCGTCCTCGTCTCCACGCTCCTCATCGTCGGCATCCAGGAGTCGGCCAGCGTCAACTCCGTAATCGTGGTGCTCAAAGTCGGTGTGGTCATTCTCTTCATCCTCTTCGGTTGGGCCTACATCAACGCCGACAACTACACCCCCTACATCCC
>CAYUZM010001337.1:0-1694 GCA_964449665.1 uncultured Solibacteraceae bacterium | reverse complement strand
GCGCGGATTGAAAAGGTACACAGGCATCACGGGAGGATCGATATGAATTTGGAACTTAATCGGCTCATGCGAGTGGTGGCGGGACTAGCCGCCACGATCGGGCTCTTGTCTCTCGCTTCCAATCCGGCGGCAACACAGAAGGCTCCCGAGAAGATCAAGCTCGGTTATGCGGTGTCGCTGACAGGACCGTTTGCCGGACCATCCTCGATGCTGCCGGTCGCGAATTACCGGCTCTGGGTGAAGGAAGTGAACGCCAAGGGCGGTCTCAAGGTCGCAGGCTTCGACAAGCGGATCCCAATCGAGGCGATCGAATATGACGATACCAGCAATCCGGAGAACGCGATCCGCCTGACCGAAAAGCTGATGGTGGACGACAAGGTGGACTTCGCGCTGCCGCCCTGGGGCACGGCGATGAATCTCGCGGTCGCACCGGTCTACAAGAAGAACAATTATCCGCAGCTTGGCGCCACCGCGGTCATCAATAACGCCGAGGCCATGACCAAGCGCTTCGACACACTGTTCCTGTTCAGCACGAACGCGTCGGACTACGCGACCGGTATCGTCGACCTGCTCTCCAAACTGAAGGCCGAGGGTAAGATCAACAACAAGGTCGTGCTGCTCAGTGTCGCCGACCAGTTCGGTGCCGACCTTAACGCCGCCGGCAGCAAGGCATTCAAGGACGCGGGCTTCGACGTCGTTCTGAACAAGACCTACCCGATGGCATCGCGCGACCTCTCGACCGAGATGAAGCAGGCGCAAGACAGCGGCGCCGACAGCTTTGTCGCGTTCAGCTATCCGGGCGATACCTTCATGATCGCGGGCCAGGCGCAGACGCTCGGCTATAACCCAAAGGTGTTCTATACCGCCGTGGGTACGGCCTTCCCGGCCTACAAGGCCAAGCTCGGCGACAAGGCGCAGGGCGTGCTTGGCGCCGGCGGCTGGGACCGCAGCGCGCCGGGCGCACAGGCCTATTTCGACGCCTTCAAGGACATGACCAAGAGCGAGCCCGACCGCTGGGGCAGCCCGATCACCTATGCCAGCGCGCAGACCCTGGAACGGGCGATCGAGAAGGTCGGCCTCCCTCTGGTCGCAAAGCCCGCATCGCAGGGTTCTTCGCTCGGGGTGAAGGTCGTAACCCGGGCCGAAGACATTCCGGGCGCCCTGATGACCGCTCTCAGTTACGACAGCCGGGCGCTGCTGGAGACCTGGATCAGCGGTCGCGAACTCGCGGTCTCGGTACTCGGTGACCAGGCACTGCCGGTGGTCGAAGCGATCCCGACCGAGAACAACGCCTACGACTTCGAAGCCCGGTACGAGATCGGTGCCGCCAGTTTCGTCTGCCCGGCCGAGCTCTCCGACGAGCAGACCGAAGAAGTGAACCGGGTAGCCCTGGCCGCCTACAACGCGCTGGGCTGTTCAGGGTTCTCGCGGGTCGACCTTATCCTCGGCGAGAGCGGGCCGCAGGTCCTCGAGATCAACGCGATCCCCGGACTGACGGAAACTTCACTTCTCCCCCAGGCAGCCGAAGCCGCCGGTTTCGAGTTCGAAGCAATGGTCGAAAAGATCCTCGACCTGGCCAGCTAGGAACCCTGCAGGAAGTCTTCAGGTGAAACATCGTCGAGGAAGTCCTTGAACTTCTCGACGACCTGCTCGTTGTCTTCGATTCCCTGTTCGAACTCGATCGATGATTCTTC
>CAYUZM010001336.1:0-1705 GCA_964449665.1 uncultured Solibacteraceae bacterium | reverse complement strand
CCGAAGTCCGCCTCTACTCCGGCGCGCGCGAACTCCCCCGCAATCCCAAATGGCGCCTCCGCGCCCACCCCTTCCCCTGGACCGTCCAATCCGCCTTCGACAACTCTGAACTCACCCAGTGGCAAAGCAACCAATCCCTCTTCGGCGGCATGTTCGTCGAAGCCGATCTCGCCGCGCCACAACGCATCGATCGCGTCTGGGCCCAGTCCCCTGCTGTTGAACAGAACAGCCGCGTGCGTCTGGAAGGCCTCGACGCCTCCGGCAAATGGTCCGTCATCGCCGCCGCGCCCACCGTCCGCGAACTCCCGCCACCCCTCGGCCTCCGCCGCGCCGCCGCCGCGGAATTGAAACGCAACGGAGTCCGCTGGTTCCTCACCGCCCAAGGCGACTTCGCCACCGCCGACTTCGCCGCCCGCCCGCAAGAGTGGGGCGCCACCCTCGTAGGCCAGGCCAACGGAGTCTATCTCTACCGCTTCGACTAACCCGCCACGCGCCGCGCCACCCCAACGCACCCAAACCTCTCGCCGATCCGCGTGAATCGGCGTCCATCGGCGGCCCATTCCAAAGCCCACCCCCACCATCCAAAGCTCCCGCCCACCAAAGCCCCGTCAACCCCAATTCGCTACCATAGGGACTTGAGCCGCATTTACCTCGGGGTCGATGGCGGCCAGTCCGGCACCACCGCGTTGATTGGAGATCACGACGGTCGTGTGCTTGGAATGGGCCGCAGCGGTCCCTGCAATCATGTCAAAGGTCCCGGTGGCCGCGAAAAGTTCGTGAACGCCATCGGCGGAAGCGTGCGCGAAGCCCTCCGCGCCGCCGGTTTCGACGAACACCGCCGCGATTTTACCGCCGCCTGCATGGGCTTCAGCGGAGGCCCCGCCGACAAGCAGGCCCTGATCGTCGAAATGTTCTCCATCCCCGCGCTCGACGTCACCACCGACATGCCCATCGCCCTCAGCGGCGCCACCGCCGGCCACCCCGGCGTCATCACCAACGCCGGCACCGGTTCGTTCTCCTACGGCCGCAACGCCGCCGGACTCACCGCCCGCGCCGGCGGCTGGGGCTACATCTTCGGCGACGAAGGCGGCGCTTTCGATACCACCCGCCAGGCCCTCCGCGCCGTCCTCCGCCACGAAGAAGGTTGGGGCCCGGCCACCTCCCTGCGCGAGCGCCTCCTCGCCGCCACCGGCGCCACAACCGCCAACGACCTCCTCCACCGCTTCTACACCACCGACTTCACCCGCCCCATGATCGCCGGCTATTCGAAGCTCGTCGACGAAGCCGCGCGCGAAGGAGATAACGTCGCCCGCGACATCCTCCACGCCGCCGCGCAGCAACTCGCCACCAGCGCCGCCGCCGTCCGCCGCCAACTGTTCACCGAAGCGAACCTCGTCCCCGTCTCCTACATCGGCGGCCTGTTCAAAAGCGATTTCGTGCGCGAGCGCTTCCGCTCCCTCGTCGAGCTGGAAGACGGCAATCGCGTGCAACCCCCTACTTACGGCCCCGCGGCAGGCGCACTCATCGAAGCCTATCGCCTCGCGGGCATGCAAACGGAACTAACGGCAGTACCCGAAGAGAAAGGCTAAGCAATCATGTCGAAACTCAGCATTCGCGATCTGGATTTGAAGGGGAAGCGCGTCTTCATGCGCGTCGACTTCAATGTGCCCCTCGCGCCCGGCGGTCAGGAAATCACCTCCGACAA
>CAYUZM010001335.1:0-1708 GCA_964449665.1 uncultured Solibacteraceae bacterium | reverse complement strand
AATCAAATCCGGCACAAACCCCGACATGTGAAATCGGATCTGCTCGATCAGATACCGCCCAATCACATCGTTCGAATTGCCCAGCCCGTTCGGATGCCGCGCCGACTTCGAATTCAACAGAATCCTCGTCGAATCGATACACGACGCCGCCACAATCACGATGCGTCCCTTCACCTGCCGCTCGGCCTTCGTGTAACGGTCGAAGTACTGCACGCCCGTCGCCAGCCCGTTATCGCCTGTCAACACCCGCGCCGCTACGGCATTGTCGATGATCTTCAACTTACCCGTCTTGAACGCCGGCTCCAGCAGATAGTCGCTCGAATTGAAGAACGCCGCCACATCGCACCCGCGCCCGCACGCCCCGCAGTAGTGGCACGCGTTGTGCCCGTTGTGTGGCTTGGTCAGCACCGCGCGCCGCCCATGCACGAACTCGATGCCGATGCTCTTCCCCGCCTTGCGCAACACCTGCTCGCCGCAACGCATCGCCGGAGGAGGCAGATGATACTTGCTTCCCGGCAGCACATCGAGATCCTCTGGACCGCCATTCACGCCAATGAACTGGTCGACCTTGTCGTAATAGGGCGCGATGTCCTTGTAGCGAATTGGCCACGGAATCTCCCAGCCGTCTTTCGCTGGGCCCTCGAAATCGACATCGCCGTAGCGCAGCGAAACCCGCCCCCACACGTTCGTCTTTCCGCCGCGTCCCCACACGCGATACAGATCGAACGGCTTGTCCTTCGGCGTGTCGATCGGCTGCTCGCGATCATCCAATCGGAACTGCGGCGGCTTGCGTCCTGCCTCTGTCCGCGCGCGCCACTCCCACGGCTTCACGTGCGTCCAGAAACTCGTGCGGCGGAACGGCGTGCCCGCATCGAGCAGCAACACATTCACACCCTGCCGCGTCAGATTCCACGCCGCCATGCCCCCGGCCGCGCCGGAGCCGATCACGATCACGTCATGCACTTCGTTCGCCGGTATCGCTTGCATCGCTTCGCTCCTACGCCTTCATCTGATGCTCGGGATGCGTGCACCCCTTGAACTCCGCCAGCGCCGTGTAGCCGCTCCACCCCAACTCCGTCACCAGCCCCTCGCGCGTCGAATAGTAGGCGTCCACCGTCATGTCTTTCAGCGCCCGGAAAAACTCATCCTTCGACGCGTGCAGCGCCGTCAGCCGCTCCAGCCGCTTCGCATTGTCTAGCTTCACAAACGGCGCGAGCCCCTTGCGAAACGAAGCCAACCGCGCGCGCTGTCCCGCGAGCGTGCTGTCGATGATCAAGTGCGCCCCCGCGTCCTTCGCCCCCGGCGTATCGCTGCGCGGGAGGATCATCTCCACTAACTCGCCCAGCGTCTCAAACTCGGCCGCGTTCAATGCCTTGGGTTTCCCGGTGGCCGGTTTGCCGCCCGCCGTCTCATCGTGTCCCGGATGTTGATGTGGCGCCGCCGGCGTCTGTGCCGCCGCCACGCCCGTCGCCGCAATCGTCACCAACAGCTCTCGTCTCGTCGCCATCGCTCTAATCCTTTCGCAACTGCAACAGCCAATCGCCCGCGCCCGGCGTCTTCAACGGCACCCGCGCCGCTTCCTTCAACCGCCCCGCCAACGACCGCGCTCCCGTCCGCGGATCGATCCACGTCGCCCGTGCATCTCCAAAATCGGTGAGGTTCAACTCAATCGAAGGATTGTTCGGCAAATAGATCAGTGCGAACTTCA